>JAAUUT010000231.1 GCA_012031035.1 Candidatus Altimarinota bacterium
GGAAGGCACAGGGGAATAGTAGTAAACCCGACCAGCCGATGAATACGAATCGATCGCGCTTTAGCCAGTCGTCGAGGACATCAAACCATCCTCTTTGTGCTGACGCGCGTCCCATTGCTATGGTCATAGTTTCAAATCCTCTTGCTTAAATGAAATCAATGGCAAGATTTCTTAACGTGTTATTTTTTTGTTCGGGTTTTATTGTCTCACTTATTTTAATCTGTAAGACGACCAAAACGCAGTCAGTATAACTGACTATAGTTTTTTAGTTTAAGAACGTTGCTTTTTCTATAGCACCTATTGGGGTTTTTTATAGATTTTTTTTAACATTTCTTAAACTATCCTAAAAAGGCTATTTCCCGATACTAAAAGAGGATTTGGGCGATTAGTGCGTTAATCCATATTAATCATTATTAGCAAAAAATTTACAAATTGACACATCGAATCTCAGAAATGTTGGTGAATGGTGACTGGGATACTGGGAGATAAGGGAGATGAGAGAGAAAATATACATAAGTCTTATTCCCTGTTGCCTGTTACCTATTCCCTAATTCACCAATCGGTTATAATCGTGAGAATTTGCTTATTTTGGGATAGCTAGATAACTCCATCAATTAGTCAAAGCATTTAGTTACGGTATGAACTTATCGTCTCTGGGCGATTTCCTAGGTCAGCGCTTGGGTCGCTATAAATCTCTCTATCGAATTGTTCGCAAAGCTTGGCTATTTCTGGTTATTGTTGTTTTTTTATTGGGTTTGTTCTTTCGCTGTGCCAATCTCGATCGCAAAATTTTTTGGGTTGACGAAGTGGCTACGGCTACTCGCATTTCAGGTTATACCAGACAAGAGATTGTCGAACAACTCGCGGATCGAGGGGTTGTAAACAAGGAAGATTTACAGCGATATCAAGTATTGAGTTCCGAAAAAGACTTAGGCGATACGATAAATGCCTTGACAAAAAGTCCAGAACATGCCCCCTTATATTTTTTGCTGGCAAGATTTTGGCGAGAGTTATTTGGTAGTTCGGTGACGGCGACGAGAAGTTTATCAATTGTTTTTAGTTTATTCGCAGTTCCCTGCCTTTATTGGCTGTGCTTGGAACTATTTAGGTCGCCTATGGTTGGATGGATGGCGATCGCACTTTTTAGCATTTCACCTTTTTATATCGCTTATGCTCAAGAAGCACGTCCTTATAGTTTGTGGACGATAACAATTTTACTTTCTAACGTCGCGTTGCTTAGAGCAATACGGCTCGATAGTCGCAATAGTTGGTTATTTTATGCTGTTACTTTAATTTTTGGATTTTACACTTCTCTATTTTCTTTTTTAATTGCTTTTGGACAGGGAGTATACGCAATTATTTTAGAAAATTTTCGCTATACAAAGACGATTGGAAATTATGCAATAGCTATAATTTTTGCCTTACTTGCTTTTTCTCCTTGGCTCATTGTTATCGCTCAAAATTGGCAAGCACTTCAGAATAATACCGACTGGATGAGAGAGCCAGTAGATTTTTTATTTACAGCTTCTATATTTGTAGCAAGTATTTTACTGATTTTTGGCGATTTACCCCTGTCAACTTCTTTAGAAACGCTTAGAATTGTAGAACTTTTAATTGTTTTAAGTATAGCTATTTCTAGTTTTTATTTCATTTTTGTTAAGTTGCGATCGCCCTTGGCACTGGCCGGAGGGCAATCGCGTAGCGTAGGCTTTGCCCAATCGCCCAAAAAAGTTAAATTAATTTTGTTGTTTTTAGCTATTGTTGCTTTTGCATTTTTTCTCCCTCATCTTATTGCTCAATCTCCCAGCCTTATTAAGTTAGCTTATCTAGAGCCTGGAGCAACAATAGGCATCGTAACGGCTTTAGGATTACTAGTTCTAGCGACATTCTCAATTTACTTTCTCTGCGCAAAGTCAACTAAACCGATTTATCTTTTTATTTTGATTCAGACATTTTGTCTGCCAGGAATTCTAGTTCTAAATGATATCCTGATTAAAGGACAATCGTCAGGCGCTCCTAGATATTTGGTTCCTTTTCAGTTAGGAATATTATTATCAGTAGCTTATTTACTTGCTAACAAGATTCAATGTATTAATTCCCAACAACAGCAAATTGGAAAAGTGACCGCACTTCTGCTTATTCTTCTGGGAGTTGTTTCAGGAATGTTGAATCTAAATAAATCTCCCGTTTATCAAAAAAGTCGTAATTTCCATAATCCACCGATCGCAGCTATCTTAAATGCCGATCTAAATCCATCACTATTTGTAGATTCGACACAAACTATGGACATCTTATCGCTGAGTCATATCTTAGAAGAAAAAGTAAAAATTCAAATCTTATCGAATCCCGAAAAGATATCTCAAAGGCTAAAGGAATGCGAAAAAGTGTTTTTGTTTAATCCCTCAAAAACATTGCGTTCTCAACTCACCAACGAAAAATCGCTTCAAATTGAGCAAGTTTATAAACCCAATTTGTTGATACCAACTGAAACAGTGTTATCTTTGTGGTCGGTTAAAAAATTAGGCGATTGCGGAGGGGTGGACTAGTGAAATTGCCTCGCCAGCTTAAACACCCCGTCTTCGCGCAGCGAAAAAGTAGATCGCTGTTGGGCTATCCCATCCAAAACGATCTTAAAAAATCCTTTTATCTCTTTTTTTGCATTAACCTTGCATACTAAGTCAGTGTACTATCCAACCATTAGATATAGAAAGCCTAAATTCGTCTCACTCAAGGATTTAAACTGCGTATCTTTTGACTGGAACACTACTTGTCCTCTAACATTCAACAAGTTTAAAAATAAAAAACACACAATGTTTTATTCGTAACTCAACAGTAGTCTTGAAATTTTTTTACCTTAAGTTCGCCTCCTCCTCAGCCACTCAATTATATAGTTCAGAATGCGATCGACCATGCCATTAGAGCCTATTGCGATTGTTGGAATAGGATGCCGTTTTCCTGGCGCAGATAATCCAGAAGCCTTTTGGCGGCTTCTATGCGATGGAGTTGAGGCGATTTCCCAAGTGCCAGAATCTCGCTGGGATGTTGAGAAATATTACGATCCCGATCCTGCCAAACCCAGTAAAACTCATACTCGTCGGGGGGATTTTTAAAAGAAATCGATCGCTTCGATCCTCAATTCTTCGGGATTTCGCCGCGAGAGGCCAATACAATCGACCCCCAACAAAGGCTTTTACTAGAGGTCGCTTGGGAAGCCTTAGAAGATGGCGGACAAATCCCAGAAAACCTTGCAGGGACGCAAACAGGAGTGTTTATCGGTATCGGCACTCACGATTACTCGATTATGCTTTGGCAGCATCCGATAAGCGAACCCTACGCTACAACGGGGACGGGTAACTGTATCGCAGCCAATCGTATCTCTTACGCTTTCGACTTCAAAGGCCCCAGTTTAGCAGTCGATACGGCTTGTTCTTCTTCATTAGTTGCCGTTCACTTAGCTTGCCAAAGTATCTGGAATGGAGAATCGACAATGGCTTTGGCTGGCGGGGTTAATATTATCCTGCTGCCGACAATAATGGTAGGTTTTTCTAAAGGCGGCTTTCTTTCTGGAGACGGACGCTGCAAAAGTTTTGATTCAACGGCTAACGGTTACGTTCGCAGCGAAGGCGCGGGAATCGTGGTCTTAAAACCCCTTTCGCAAGCGCAAGCTGATAGGGATGATATTTATGCCGTTATTCGCGGTAGCGCGGTCAATCAGGACGGATGGACGAATGGACTAGCTGCACCCAATCCTAAAGCACAAGAAGCGGTTATTAGAGAAGCTTGTCATAAAGCTGGGGTTTCTCCAGGTCAAATTCAATATGTAGAGGCGCACGGGACGGGAACGAAACTCGGAGATCCAATTGAAATGCAAGCGTTGGGAGCGGTATTAGGAGACGATCGCGAACCTGGGGATTATTGTGCGGTAGGATCGGTGAAAACCAATATCGGACACGCTGAAACCGCCGCAGGGGTGGCAGGATTGATTAAGGTGGTTCTGATGCTTAAATATAAGCAAATTCCGCCTACTTTGCATTTTGAAGACCCAAATCCCGCGATCGCATTCGATAAGCTTCCTTTACGAGTGCAAACTAAGTTAACTCCTTGGTCGAAATCATCTGCTTTGGCGGGGGTTAATTCTTTTGGGTTTGGGGGGACTAATGCTCATGTGGTTTTGGAAGGATCTCACGCAGAGACACGGAGGTTCACCCCACCCGCCTTCGGCACCCTCCCCTTGGTAAGGGCAGGGTTGGGGAGGGGTT
>JAAUUT010000109.1 GCA_012031035.1 Candidatus Altimarinota bacterium
AAAACCTTTGCATTTGTTGCTCGACTTTTAAAGGATAGGGATTCATGCCTTCAGTTGCTGCTCACTGGATAAGTTCAGCCTATCATCACTCTGTCTATTTTTGGAGCTTATTTAATTCTCAATCCTTTGTTACTATCCCATTCGTAGTTCACAAACGCACGATATGTCTACAGATTTAATTGTACCAATTCAAATATCCTGTCAAATCTGTCTTTTGACCGCTATGATAAAAGATCGAGCTTATATTTAAGCGTTAAATTTATTATTCAATCTATATGCCTCTTCCTATAGTTGCAATTATCGGACGACCCAATGTTGGGAAATCGATGTTGGTGAATCGACTCGCAGGCGACCAACAGGCGATCGTACATGACGAACCAGGAATCACGCGCGATCGCACTTATCGACCCGCATTCTGGCAAGATCGAGAATTTCAGGTAGTCGATACGGGGGGAATTGTTTTTGACGACGACACTGAATTTTTACCCCTAATTCGCGAACAAGCTATGCTAGCCTTAGCAGAAGCTTCGGCTGCGATTTTTGTTGTAGACGGACAAAGCGGTCCCACGTTAGGCGATCGCGAAATTGCCGATTGGTTGCGCCAACAACCCGTCCCCGTCCTCCTAGCAGTCAATAAATGCGAATCGGTCGAACAAGGCCCTGTCCAAGCAGCCGAATTTTGGGAGTTAGGATTGGGAGAACCCTATCCCATCTCTGCGATTCACGGTAGCGGAACCGGAGAAATACTCGATGACTTAATTACTCATCTTCCCCCTACAGATGGCATGCCTGAAATCCCAGAAATTAAAGTTGCGATTATCGGTCGTCCCAATGTCGGTAAATCGAGTCTTTTGAATGCTTTGATCGGAGAAAAACGCGCCATCGTCAGTCCGATTTCTGGAACGACAAGAGACGCGATCGATACTGTGGTAGAAAGAGATGGAAAAACCTATCGATTGATCGATACGGCGGGGATTCGTCGCAAGAAAAATGTCGATTACGGCGCAGAATTCTTTGGTATCAATCGCGCCTTTAAAGCGATTCGTCGCTGCGATGTCGTCCTCTTCGTGATCGATGTTATGGACGGCGTGACCGAACAAGATTTAAAACTCGTCGGACGTATTATCGACGACGGAAAAGCGGCAATTATTGTCGTCAACAAATGGGATGCTGTCGAGAAGGATTCCTATACGATTTACGACTATCAAAAACTGATTCAAGATCGCCTCTACTTCATGGAATGGGCGGAAACTATCTTTATCAGCGCCATGACGGGTCAAAGAGTCAATAAAATCCTCGATCTCGTCGATACTGCTTATGAATCGCACAATCGTCGCGTCAGTACCGCAGTCATCAACGAAGTCTTACAAGAAGCCCTAAGCTGGCACTCTCCCCCTACAACTCGTCAAGGCAAACAGGGTAGAATTTATTATGGGACGCAAGTATCTTCTAGACCGCCAACCATTGCATTATTTGTTAACGATCGCGATCGCTTTAACGAAAACTACCGCCGTTATATAGAAGCGCAATTTCGCAAGCAATTGGGCTTTGCCGGATCTCCCATTCGCTTGATTTGGCGCAGCAAAAAGACTCGCGAAGTGGAAAGGAGTGCCAACCGAGCAACTAAAGTTTAAACGACAGGTGCAGAGGTTAAAATTAACCACAGCAACACGGCAAGAATGAGAACGCTTAGTTTGACTAAAATATAAGTCAGGCTATAGGGATAGAGAAAAGAATTAAACATTTTGCCCTCCTTGCCCAAGACAGCGTGAAGAAGTTATCCTCTTATCTCTATCTTGCTTCTCATGGTAAGAAAAAATCGATGAAATTAACCAACTGTAATGTCTAAAGATTGAATCGATATGGCAATTCTCACAATGAGTGAAGTACACTAATTTTTTCCCCTATTGCCTGTCCCCAAAACTGCACCTTAATTTATTTGAGAATCGCTATAGATATGGTAATTGAATGGCTGAAGTTTCGACTAAACTCAGAATCGAGAGAAAAGTTTATTCAAAAAGATGAGGAAATCTGGACGGCAACTCTAGCGAAGTATCCGGGTTTTTTGGGCAAAGAAATTTGGATTAATCCCAGCGTACCAGAAGAACTCGCGATCGTGATTCGCTGGCAAACCCGCGAAAACTGGAAAGACGTTCCTCATGATGTGTTAGCAGAAACCGAACAAAAATTCTCTCAAGCGATGGGCGAAGATAAATATCAGATGATAGAAACCGGAGAATATCAGGTAAGGAAGTTTCCCGTTAATTAATCTCTCGAAAAGTTAGGATATTGGCAATAGGCGAGTTTTTCACATCTAACTTATCTAATGGCTACCTGTCCTCGCTGTCACCAACCTATCGATACGCAAGCCGTTCGCTGTCCTCACTGTTTTTTAGTCCTCAAAGCTTACGGTCATCCTGGCATTCCTCTCCATCAAGCGAGTGAGAATACTTTTTTGTGCGATAGTTGTCGCTATCACGAAGACGATACCTGTACCTTTCCCCAGCGTCCCTACGCTAAAACTTGTACGCTGTATCGCGATAAATCCGAACCCCTAGTCGCTGAGTTTAAATCTCCTCTCTATCCATCGAGTCCTTGGGGTCAGTTTAAAACCTGGTGTCGAAGAAATCGAGGTTTATTGTTACTGTTAGTTTTGATTGGGATTAGCGTGTTGTTTGCTTTGAGATAATTAAAGGGTTTTAGATTTAATCTATAATAAATAGCCGTTATACTCGCGATGAAGTATTAGAATCTGGCGATCGCTTACCGAATCGGGGATTATATTGCGATCGCTGTGGCGTTTATATTCCACAATTTACCGATCTTTCTATCGAGGATACCTACCGAACAGAATAACTACGAGTTAAGCAGTATTAGACTATACTTATTCGCGATCGTTCCTTAGATTTTGGAGTTAAACCGCATAGTGATTCGGTTATATTGTCTATGATGAGATTAATCTGCACAAATTAATATTAAAGCACGATCGCGTAACTTACAATTAATATACCTGAATTAATTTCTCAGATTTTTACCATGTCTGCGATCGTTCTCAATCTCAAGCCTTTTGTCGATCTCAGCGAAGACCAGTTTTATCAACTGTGCCAGAACCATCGCGAGCTTAAATTTGAGCGTACCGCCCAAGGAGAACTCATAATTATGACACCTGTTGGTGGAGAAGGCGGAAGCAAGGAAGCAGAACTCATTGGCGATCTGGTGTTTTGGAACCGACGCACGCAACTTGGCAAAGTCTTTAGTTCTTCGACTGGTTTTAGACTTCCAAATGGTGCAGATCGCTCTCCTGACGCAGCATGGGTAGAAATAGAACGGTGGGATCGGCTTCTATCCGAACAACAAAAGAAATTTCCACCAATCTGTCCTGATTTTATCATTGAGTTACGTTCCGAAAGCGATGCACTTGAGCCATTACAGCAGAAAATGCAAGAGTACATTGATAATGGTTTGCGTTTGGGGTGGTTAATTAATCCTCAAGATCGACAAGTAGAAATTTATAGAATAAATCAGTCCAAACAAGTTCTTCAAAATCCCACACAGATAGATGGAGAAGATGTTTTGCCTGGTTTTATCTTCAATCTTTCTATTCTCTGGGGATAAATAATAGTAGAATTGATGACCGAAAAGTTTTTGGAATCTTCGTTACAAATAATGACGCGATCGCATACTGTTATGGATTTGCTTTGCTGCGATCGCGCCACCTAATTATTGCCTCTATATTTAGATCGAGGCATTCCTGTCAACCAGACAACTGTTTGAATTTGTAGAATTTCAATTGTTACCGCACTGATTATTTATTAAGCCCCAAAATTGTCTTAAAAAACGATTTGACAGGTTCTTGTTTTGCCAGAAAAACTCTAGCGCAATTACGCCCCGGCATCCCTGAAATAGAACCGCCTGGATGGGTTCCCGCGCCAGTTAAATATAACCCTTTAATCGGAGTCGTATAGTTAGCAATTTCGGGTAAAGGACGCAGAAAAATCATTTGATCTAGCGTCATATCAATATGATAGTAATTGCCTTTGTACGAACCCAATCTTTCGCCTAATTCGGCTGGACTTTCTATCCGACGCGCGATAATCGATTTTTTAAGATTAGGGGCATATTCTGCTAGTTTATCGATAACGCGATCGCCAACTTTATTTTTGAGTTCGTCTGTCCATCCCGTCCCGTTTAATCCCGTTCCTTCTTTCCCCGCAATCTGATAAGGAGCAAAAAATTCAATCCACAAAGTATGTTTTCCTTCGGGAGCCATCGAAGGATCGAGCATAGTAGGAACATCTACATAAATTGAGGGATTTTCGTCGGGAATTTCCCCCATAATCGTTAAAGCATGAGCTTTTTCGACGTGTCTGACTGAATCGGCAATCAAGATCGTTCCAATTAAATATTCATCTTTATGCCCGAATGCTTCAAAGCGAGGCGGTTCGGATAAGGCACAATCTATTTTAAGAATTGTTTCGTTATTATTGACAATTCTGCGCTCTACTCTTTCTCTTAATTCAGAATTGGCATTATCTATGTCGGCTTTGTCTACTAACTGTAAGAATAAACGTTGAGCGTCGATATTAGAAATCACACCTTTATTGGCGCGATATTCTTTACCGCCAGCGACTCGCACCCCAACGGCGCGACCGTCTTCTACGATTACTTGTTTGACTGCTTGTTCGGTGAGGATGACTCCGCCTTTACTTTGAACGAGCTTTACTAATGCTTGTGTCAGCGCTCCCGTCCCGCCGCGAGGTCTTGCCATACCTGGATTGTGACGCATTGCCATCATCATTACTCCCACGGCAATGCCTTTTTGAGAGGGAGGCGCGCCAATTTCTGCGGCGAGTCGCGCTAGGGGAGCTTTGACGATTTCGGTGTCGAACCACTCGTTGAGCAAGTCTTCGGGAGAACTAATCATCGTGCGGATGAAATCGAGCGCTTTTCTTTGCGAACCTGCGATCGCGAGAACATTTTTAAGGTTTTCTAATTTGTAGCTGCGCGCAATCTCGACTAACGCTTGCGGTGGTACGTTGAATAACGGCGCGATCGCGTTAATCAAACGCGACCAATATTGAATAAATTCACCATATTTACGAGCATCGCGATCGCTATAACGCGCGATTTCTGCTTGGGTTTTTTCAACCGATTGATAAGCTAGGAAATACTTGCCGTCGGGATGGGGACAAAATACGGTCGGATCGCACCAGAGGTATTCTAAACCATATTTATGCAATTCTAATTCTTGGATAACCGGGCCGAGAAAAATAAATTCATGGTCGATCGCGCAAAGATTAAACTTAAACCCAGGTGCTTCTTCTGGCATCGCCTCTTCTGTTGTAGCGGCTCCTCCTGGGACGGGACGTTTCTCTAGCAACAAGACGCTATAGCCTGCCTTGAGCAAATAAGCAGCGCAAACTAACCCATTGTGACCCGCACCAATAATAATGACATCATAGGCTTCCATTCAATTTGCTTCCCACAGTTGTGAATAATTTATACAACACGACGATCGCATAGAACTCAACAGATTTAAAAAAGTTAGTAACAACTAAAATTTTGATTAGTGTCAGTATCAGAGCTATACTAACAAAGTTAGAAATAGTTTACGTCCCATGACTCCTATTATTAAAGTCGTTCACCCTACCGGAATCTTAGACAGTACAAAATCTCATCAATTTAGACAAGAGATTTGTGAATTATTAAACGACGAGGTTGATGCGATTATCATTGATTTTAAAGATGTTACTTTTATGGATAGTTCCGGTTTGGGCGCTTTAGTTATCTCTCTCAAAAATGTTCGTTCTGCTGGAGCAAAGTTATTTATTTGTTCGGTAAACGAGCAAATAAAAATGTTGTTTGAATTAACAAGTATGGATCGAGTTTTTAAAATTTTTTCTAGTAAAGAAGAATTAGAAAAAATTATTCTTCATGGTTCTCCTAGCGATTTAGAACCGTAATTTATAGCAATTCTCAGTTTTGTCAAGTACACTAATTTTTTGCCCTGTTGCCTAGCCCCTAAACTATATCTTATCTATTTGAGAGCCTCTATAATTTAATAAAAAGTAATTTGCATAATTGAGAGATCGTCATTAAATTGCTTTTTGGTATTCCAACTTTGAATTTGGTTGAGAAGTAGATCCAAATTGTGACGAGGCATTGTATGGTAAATTTTAAGTAATTTAATAAATTCTTTTAATCCCCAAATCTTACCATCGGGTCGGTCGATTTCATAAATTCCATCGCTAAAAATATAAAGACTGGAATTCAAATTAATTTTGCATTCGGCATCTGTATATTCGGCATCGGCAAACATTCCTATGGGAAATCCAGACGTTTTGAGAGACTTTTCAACAATCTGTCCGGTAGACCCTTTATGCAAGAGAATGGCAGGTGGATGTCCGGCGCTAGCGTAGGTCAATTGACGTTCTTTGCGATCGTAAACCCCATACCAGATAGTGAAATATTTGTCGTTGCGACTCGTCATTTGAAAGGTTCGGTTTAACCCTCGCAACACCTCACTAGGGCGATAATAGTTGACTTGATTTAACCCTCTCGATCGCAATAAATTAATTACTGAAAGCGAAGGTAAAGCTGCTCTTAAACCGTGTCCAGAAACATCGAGCAGATAGATAGCCATGCGATCGCTATCGAGCCAATAAAAATCAAAACTATCTCCCCCTAGCTTGCGCGAAGGAATAAAGCGAACATCGATCGCGATCGACGAATCGTTCAACGGTTCTGGCAAAATCGAACAAACATATTCTGCGGCTTCTGCTAACTCCGTTTCCAAAAGATGTTTTTGACTTTGAAGATCCCTACTCAACTGATGTAACCGCAAACCAGCCCTAATCCTAGCTTTTAACTCGTTCATTTCAATCGGTTTGCACAAAAAATCATCTGCTCCCGCGTCTAACCCTTTAACGCGATCTTCAACCGATCCCAAGGAAGTAAGCAAAATGAAAAAGGTGGTAGACAGTGCTGGCGTAGTTTTAATTTGACGGCAAACTTCCAGTCCATTCATCCCCGGCATTAACCAATCACAAATTACCAACGCCGGACGAAAATAAAGCGCTTTTTCTAAACCTTCTTCGCCATCGCAAGCAACAATCGCCTCATAGCCACATTGAGCCAAAGTTCTCTCTAGTAATGAGCGAACGGCAAAATCATCGTCAATAACCAGTATTTTTTCCATAGCGGGTTAAGGTAGGTGAGGAGATCGGTAAGACAATGAGATAATTAGATCGAATATGAATCAGTAAATCAAATAAGTAGCATGATACTCCAGTTTGACTGGACTAATAGGCAACAGAAGCTATACTCTAACAGTATTGATTCAACCTTAGTCGATCTAAGAGGCTTTGAACAGTTGAGCGTTCCTAATAAAAGTGCTTTCAAAGTCAAGGGCGACCTAAAAGCATTAGACCAGGTATTGCACTATTTTGACCAGCTATATCAGCCCTCTATTCCTAAAAAAGATTGGTTGCAGTGCCAGTTAGCGCTGGCAGAAGGATTTACCAATGCTGTTCGACATGCCCACAAAAACCTAAGCGCCGAGATACTTATCGAGGTAGAAATCGTTCTCAATCGGCATAGTATAGAAATGCGCATTTGGGACTTCGGCCCCCATTTCGATCTCAATAGCTTTCTTAAAAAAGTAGCCGAGCGAAACAATCGATTGCCAGAACACGGACAAGGATTAATAATTTTACAAAAAATTGCCTCTCTTTTAAGCTATACGCGCACGAGCGACGATCGCAATTGTTTGTTAATTATCAAGCAAATTTGTCCCGAAACTCAAAATTTGGCTATTGATAGTTAGTAGTTTTGAGAATCTGCGAACGCGACAATTATATTAAATTTTAAATTCTGTCATGGTTATGTTTAATTCATATGAAAAAAATCAATGGCTTGTCTCCTCGGAGTGGCTATCGCAGCGCTTAAACGATCCGCAAATCGCGATCGTTGATTGTCGCTTTCAACTCGCCGATCCTCAATGGGGATATCGACAATACCTCGCCAGTCACATTCGGGGAGCCTACTATCTTGACCTCGAAAAAGACCTATCGGCTCCCATTGAGAAGCATGGGGGACGGCATCCTTTGCCCGCTCCTCAGCTATTAGCCGAAAAGCTGAGCGCTCTTGGCATTTCCCAAGAAACGCTCGTCGTCGCCTACGATGACGCTCGTTTTGCTTTTGCGGCTCGTCTGTGGTGGCTGCTGCGCTATTTGGGTCACGAAAACGTTGCCCTACTCGATGGCGGGTGGTCGAGTTGGGTTGAAGGAGGCTATCCCGTCGCGGATACGATTCCAGCCCCCAAATGGGGGAACTTTGTTGTCGATCTCCAATCGGATTGGATTGTCGATCGCGATACGGTTAAATCTCGTCAGGGTTTGCCTCAGTCGTGTTGCTCGATTCAAGAGATAGCGATCGCTATCGAGGAGAGCGAGAACCGATCGATCCAATTGCAGGACATATCCCAGGAGCGGTTAATTCCCCGTGGCAAAGAGTTTGTGACGAGCGAGGCTACTGTTTGCCCCTTTCGGTGCAGCAGCAGCTTTGGACAAATTATCAGCAAGCTGATGAAATTATTGTCTATTGTGGATCTGGGGTAACTGCTTGCGTCAATCTTTTTTCCATGAAACTCGCAGGCATTGATAAGGCTAAATTATATCCTGGCGGTTGGAGTGACTGGTGTTCTTATCTGACTTAAGAAAGAGATAATTTGTCGTCTTATATGCTTCTAAAAGTCGTAGATTTATTGCTCGGCTTTTTGCTATGAAAAAATTGCTAAAATAGTAAATTAATCTAAGTAATTAAATTACTTATCTTAAAATAATTAGGTATTAGTTTTTATGACTTATTCTCATAACTGTCCTTGTCAGAGAAGGGAACGCATGTCTATTTTTGTAGATGGAAATAATATGTTTTATGCCCAACAAAAAAATGGATGGTTTTTCGATCCCAGGCGCGTTTTAGAATATTTTACTAACGATCCAACGGTAAATTTAATTAATGCTTTTTGGTATACAGGATTAAAAGATTCTCAAGATCAAAGAGGTTTTCGAGATGCTTTAATCAGTCTGGGATATACCGTAAGAACTAAAATTCTTAAAGAATATTATGATGATAGTTCCGGTCGCTATTCGCAGAAAGCTAATTTAGATATTGAAATTGTTGTAGATATGTTTAATACCGTCGATCAATACGATCGCGTGATTTTATTTAGCGGCGACGGAGATTTTGAACGGGCGATCGAACTTTTACGCTCTAAAAATACTCATATTACTGTCGTCTCTACAGAAGGAATGATCGCTAGAGAATTAAGAAATGTAACCGATCGCTATATCGACTTAAATGATATTCGTAAAAGTATCGAAAAAACCGATTTTTCATAAAGGCAACTGCGAAATAATCGCTTAAAATAGTATTTAAACCAAATTTATCGTTAGTTATTCCCAAGTAAAGTGCATATAGTGCCATGAACAATAAAGCCGATCGCATCATTATCTTCGATACAACCCTCAGAGATGGCGAACAATCGCCAGGAGCCACCCTAAATGTAGACGAGAAACTGACGATCGCCCTATCACTAGCACGACTGGGAGTAGACGTAATCGAAGCAGGCTTTCCTTATGCCAGTCCGGGAGATTTTGAAGCCGTTCAAAAAATTGCCGAAGCGGTTGGCATAGAAGGAGGACCCACCATTTGCGGTTTGTCGAGGGCAACCGAACAAGACATTAAAACCGCAGCCGAAGCCCTAAAACCCGCCGCCAAGAAACGAATTCATACATTTCTTGCCACCTCTGACATTCACTTGGCCTACAAACTCAAAAAAACGCGCCAAGAAGTCTTAGACATCGTGCCAGAAATGGTGGCTTATGCCAAGTCTTTAGTAGACGATGTAGAATTTTCGCCAGAAGATGCCGGACGCAGCGACCCAGAATTTCTCTATCAAGTTCTAGAAAGGGCGATCGCGGCGGGTGCAACCACCGTCAACATCCCCGATACAGTAGGATATTTGACTCCCAGCGAATTTGGCTCGTTGATTAAAGGAATCAACGATAACGTCCCCAACATCGACAAAGCAGTTATCTCCGTACACGGTCACAACGACTTAGGATTAGCCGTAGCTAACTTCCTAGAAGCCGTCAAAAATGGCGCAAGACAGCTAGAATGTACCATTAATGGCATTGGAGAGCGAGCGGGTAATGCAGCCCTAGAAGAGTTGGTAATGGCGCTTCACGTCCGTCGTCAATACTTCAATACTTTTTTAGGACGGCCCGCCGACTCGACCGAACCCCTAACGAATATCAATACCAAAGAGATTTACAGAACTTCTCGTTTGGTATCCAACTTGACAGGGATGATGGTACAGCCAAACAAAGCCATTGTCGGCGCGAATGCCTTTGCTCACGAGTCGGGCATTCACCAAGACGGCGTTCTCAAAAACAAGCTAACCTACGAAATCATGGATGCCGAATCTATCGGCTTGACAAATAACCAAATTGTGCTAGGAAAATTGTCGGGACGCAATGCTTTCCGCAGTTGCCTTAAAGAATTGGGATTCGAGCTTTCAGAAACAGACTTAAACAAAGCATTCCTGCGTTTTAAGGATGTCGCCGACAAGAAGAAAGAAATTACCGATTGGGATTTAGAAGCCATTGTCAACGACGAAATCAATACTGCACCGGAACTATTCCGTTTAGAGTTAGTACAAGTTTCTTGTGGCGATAATGCTCGTCCTACGGCAACTGTAACTCTACGCACTCCAGACGGAAAAGAACTCATGGATGCTGCGATCGGGACGGGTCCAGTAGATGCTATTTACAAGGCAATCAATCGCGTGGTCAATATTCCCAACGAACTCATTGAGTTTTCTGTCAAGTCAGTGACGGCAGGGATTGACGCAATGGGCGAAGTGACCATTCGCCTGCGACACGAAGGACGAATTTATTCGGGTCATGCTGCCAATACCGATATTATCGTCGCTTCTGCCCGCGCTTACATTAGTGCGTTGAATCGTCTTTATGCGGCATTGCAGCAGAAGGGGGTTAAAGAGGAAATCCCTCAAACAGCTAACGTGTAAAAGGACTAATGAATGGTGAATGGAGATTGGGTTTCTTGATATCCTGATATTCCTTCCACTCGCTTTGCTTATTCCTTTCAGGTTAAAGTAGGGGCACAAGCTTTGTACCCCTACAACTAAATGTTATGCGACTTCCTCGATCGCGTCGTTATGAACGACTTTTAAGGCCCTGGCTTCTGCGGCATCAGTGAGTGCGGCATCTCGCAACTGCTCCCGCAGATCGGGCATAACGACTAGCGCCCTCGTCCAGTCAGGAATTTGCGCTCCCGCAGGGTTGACAAAATAGTCTTCTCCTGTTTCAGCGATGACTCGTTCAAACAATTCGGTAGTTACTTCTTCTTGGTGGCGATCGAAGTTTAATTGATTGAATCGTGCATCGACAAAATACTGACGAGTGTAATCTTGCGCTTCTCGACGGAATTTAATCCGCAGTGCGTGGAGATGTTCTCTAGTAATGATGACCTGTTCTTTTTCGGTTAGCGTCCGCAAGATGGATCGAAGGATATCGCGACACATCTTTTGCAATCCTTCTTGGGTAGAAGTCCCGATCGCTTGGTGTTTGTGGTCGAAAATGCCTAAATCTATTTGGGAAATGCGTTTTTGAGCGACATTGCGATACACTTCTGCTAGTAAGCCAATTTCTAGACCCCAATTGCTAGGAATGCGAATATTGAGCGCCAAATCTCGATTGAGAGCAAACTCTCCCGATAGGGGATAGCGAAAGGAATGCAGATAGCGCAGAAAATTTTGATAGCCAAAAAGTTCTGTTAATGCTGTTAGTAGAGGTGTTACAAACAGGCGCATAACTCGACCGTTAATCTGACGAGATTCGCTGCTGATACGAGCGTAATAGGCTTTGTTGAAAGCGATGCCAAATTCTTTTTCGAGTAAGGGATAGAGGAGTTTGAGCGGATAGGAGCGATCGTAGGTGATAATGTCTGCATCGTGAAGCGCGATCGCTTCGGCATTTAAAGAAGCTACGCCTAATCCCAGCCAGACCGCACGACCTTTGCCTCGAAAACTGGATAAATCTAGCGAACGATCGCGTAAAGTTTCCAAAATTCGCGTGACTCGCTCGCCATTTTCCCACAGAATTAGCGTCGGTTGGGGTAACGATTCAAAAAATTCAACGGCGCGCGTATATTGCGCGAGCGTATCTGCATATAAACAGACGATAACCGTTTTGATAAAAGCACATTGCTTGAGGCGATCGCGAATGATAGTTAAAGCCGGTCTTTCTAATTCGTCGTATAATGCTGGGATGACGACTGCTGTAGAAGACTGTTCGCTCAGAGCGAGCATTTTCTCTTCCAGGAGCTTTAAGTTACACCCGAAATCGTGAATTGTTGTAATTAACTCCTGCTTATAATCCATAGAACTTTAATAATCCTTGAAATCTTCAAGAAATCTTAAGAAATGTCTAATTAATTTACATAATTGTGGCATATCTTTTTTCTATGCTGTGTTTGCTTTGATACTATGCGATCGCTTCTCATCGATATAATTTAAAAATCTATAGATAACCATGCTCCGCCAGAAAAGAAAAACTAATTTCTTGTTGATGGTTTTCAGGCGCTAAACGATGATTGACTAACTTATCGACATATTTCCCCAGAATATCGCTTTCTAAATTGACGAAATCGCCGCTTTGAAGCAATAAAAGATTGGTTTGAGCATAAGTATGGGGAATCACGGCGACTTTAAACCAATTACTTTGCTCGTCGCAATCGGCTATCGTTAAACTAATGCCGTTAACAGCAATACTGCCTTTGGGGATAAGATAGCGGGCAATACGCGATCGCCATTGGTCGGACATTGACGGCGGTGCTGCAAACGTCATTTCCCAAGACTTTTCTGTTGCGACTGACTCGACCAAACAACCGATCCCATCGACGTGACCCGTAACAAAATGCCCTCCTAGTTTGCTACCAACTCGGAGCGAGGTTTCTAAATTGACATATTCGCTGGCTTGAGTCCGTTGTCCTAAAGTGGTACGTTGCAGCGTTTCTGGCGAAGCCGTTGCCACAAACCCATCAGACAAAATTTCTTCTACCGTCAGACAAACTCCATCGACGGCTACGCTATCGCCAATCTCTAAGTCGGATGCAATAATTTGGATTGCATCCCCTTTAATTGAAAGAGCAAAGCGATCTTGTCCGAGCGATCGCATTGTTCCAATTCCTTGAATTAATCCTGTAAACACTGTTCTTTATTTGAGAGAATAGAAATAGTCCTTCATATCGGGGTGAGTGACAACTCATTTGTTGTCATAATGTATTTTTTTCATGAAGTTAAAACTCATTGACCCGATCGTGGGGCATACTGTTGAGTGTAACGCCGAGTATAGTCGATCGTTAAATCTGTTTACATATTGCCCTTGATGTTAAACCAATGCCGATTGTATTTTAGAGGCCGAGCTTATGATTGAAATGAGAGTTGCTGGAATTGCTCTAGATGCCGTTACTCGTAGCCCGATCGTGTTGCTCAAAGATGGCTCGGATCGACGTGCTTTGCCTATTTATATCAGTCAGGATCAAGCAAGGGCAATTATTGGCGCACTAGAACAACAGAAACCTCCTCGTCCTTTGACCCACGATTTAATCGTTAATTTTTTTGAAGCTTGGGAATTGAACTTGGATCGCATTATTATCCACTCTTTACAGGATAATACTTTTTATGCCGTTCTCTGTCTTTCTCAAGGAGAAAAGAAAAAAGAAATCGATTGTCGTCCAAGCGATGCGCTCGCGATTTCTTTACGCACGGGGAGTCCTATTTGGGTAATGGAAGAGGTTGTCGCTGATGCTTCTATTCCAGTCGATCGCGAAGCTGATGAGGAAGAACGCAAAGCTTTTAAAGATTTTTTATCTAACCTTCGTCCAGAAGATTTTATTCAACGGGGAGGCTTAGGTAACGAAAATGAAACTTCTTGATTGTAGCGTTCGCGAATGGGAAATAAAAGAAACGGGAAAATAAGAAATTATGAGTTCATAATTTTCATAATTCATCCTTCATAATTCATCATTTCTTTAAGATGCGTTATCGACGGTTCGGAAAAACTAATCTACAACTTTCAGTTTTTTCATTGGGAACCATGCGCTGCTTGGCTTCTCAAAAAACGTTCGCACAAACGTTACAGCAGGCGATCGCGCTAGGTATCAACCATATCGAAACCGCAAAAGGTTATGGTAAAAGCGAATCCTATTTAGGAGAGACGCTTAAATCAGAATTATCAGTGTCGCGAGAGCAAATCTACATTACGACAAAGCTAACGCCGACAGCCGATGCAGGACAGATGTACGAATGGATAGAACAATCTTTGCTAGATCTTCAACTCGATTACATCGATTGTCTGGCTATTCACGGTATTAACACTTGGGAACATCTTAGCTGGGTGACGCGGGACAATGGATGTCTGCAAGCGATTCAAGAAGCCATGAAAGCCGGGAAAATCAGACATCTCGGTTTTTCTACTCATGGCGCTCTCGAATTAATTTTAGCTGCAATTAATACGGATTTATTTGAGTTCGTCAATCTTCATTACTATTACTTTTTTCAGCGTCATGAAGGCGCGATCTCGTCTTCGCATCAAAAAGATATGGGAGTATTTATTATCTCTCCCGCTGACAAAGGAGGTCTTCTCTACACGCCGCCAGCTACTCTCCAAGAATTATGTCAGCCGTTTTCTCCCTTGGCATTTAATTATCGTTTTCTTTTGAGCGATCGCCGCATTACAACTCTCAGCATCGGCGCTGCTAATCCAGAAGAATTAATCGAACCTCTCCAAGTAAGCGATTGCGATTATCCGCTTACTCCTGATGAAGTTGAAGTTTTAGAACGCTTAAATGCTCATTTAACCGAGACGTTAGGAACAGATCGCTGTAGTCAATGCTATCAATGCCTTCCCTGTCCAGAAAACATTAATATCCCTGAAGTCCTGCGGCTGCGCAATCTAGCTGTTACCTACGACATGACGGATTTTGGTCAATACCGCTATCGTATGTTTGAAAATGCGGGTCACTGGTTTCCAGGCAATAAAGCTAACCGATGCACTCAATGCGGCGACTGTCTGCCTCGCTGTCCCGAAAAATTAGCTATTCCCAAATTGCTGAGCGATACTCATCAACGTCTCAACGGAGCGACCCGTCGTCGTCTCTGGGAATGAGGCAAAAGCTTTCACAGTAATCAGATAACTGGTCACTGGTCACTGATTTAAGCACCCTTAATTAAATTTTTAAAAAGATTGTCTTTCACCATCATTGGCGAAATAGTTCGATTAAGCACTCTTGAGCTTGTTCTTGGCTCAGGTTTTTAGCTTGGTCGCTGAAGACTTGTAGTTTAAATTGTTGCTCCAATGTGAGTTGGTTTGACATGTCCATCGGTGGCTCACTCCTTAGACTCTTGTTTGAAAGGGGCAATAAACTTAATCTGTTTGTTATTTTTTAATATAACATCTGGATTAAATAGTGTCAATTTTGTCAAGCAATAATTAATCATGGTTACAAAACTTAACAATTTAATTAATAAAATAGCTAGCCATGCGGAGAGCGCTTTATTCTATGCCTAATGGCAGGGTACGAAGAATGAGAATTCATTTGGGGAACGGGGCAGCAACAAAGTCGTTTGTATTAGCGTGCGCCCTGCGCGATCGCCTGTAACGTTATATTGAGATAAAGAGAAATATGTAAAAGAGGTAAAGCATAAATGGATGCAATAGAATTTTTCCAGCGATGTGCTGGACAATGGCGATCGCAGCGAACAACGCATCACCTTCCTTTTAGACGCGCCGAATCAGGCGATTCCGAGATTTATGTAGAGGCCTTAGCTGCCGACCATCCCAAAGTTATCGAAATTTGTAAACTTCATGAATACGACCCCTCGCTAGCGATTGGCGGGGCGTTTGTTAGTTGGGACGGATCGATGGCATGGGATAAGATTGATGAAAACCACCAAGGAAGTACTATATTCGCGCTGATTCCCGATGCCGAAAAACCGAGACAAGGAACCCTTCTCAGAGAAAGAGGCTATGCTGAAATTGTCCCAATTGCGGGACGCTACGAGATGGATGAAGATGACGGATTAGTTTTGATAACCGAATACGAAACGATGAATAGCATCGAACGATTTTGGTTTGTTAGTCCGACTTTACGCTTGAGAACTAGTACCGTACAGCGTTTTGGTGGATTTAATACGGCGACTTTTTGTGCTGAGATGCGTATCGAATCGGAACAAAACGAATCGAGTCCATCTGAAGCGTCTTCTTCCAATACAACGCCGCTTTATTCGATTAGCGGTTGGTAAGTTTAAAAGATGTGAAACCCAACAATTGCCAAAGTTTTGTTGGGTTATCCTACGGGAACTTTCTGCGTTCCAAGAGTCTAACCTACAATCCTATATTAACCAGGAACAACAACAGATAGAAGATGCCTTGGGCGCGATCGCTGACTTACAACAACAAGTTCGAGTGCAACAGCAAGTAAAGCAAGTACAGCAAACAGCAGAAAAAGAAGTTAAAGACTGGTTAAATCAAGGGAAAAAACTATAACGGTTATCAATAACAAGTTCTATAGCTTTTTCGAGACATTGTTCGCCACCATTTTTACACTCAGGGATTTCAATATCTGGCTGAACTCCCACGCCTTCAATAATCCTGCCTTTGGGAGAAATGACCTGCGTTACGGGTACAATCAGAGCATAACCGTGCCATTTTAGCTTAAAAGCTTCTCCTCCAAAGAGCATTCCCATAGTGCGGACTCCCAGAATAGTAGCAGCTTGATAGTCTTGAATCGTTGCAGCAAAGGCATCGCAGGCAGAGCCACAGCGATCGTCAACTAAAATGTAATAAGGTCTAGAATCTTTTTTTGCGTGCGATCGCGTTCGCCATTGAATATAGCCTTTTTCTTGCGACAGTTTAATCTCTGCTTCTCCGCCAAAATTAATAGAATCCTCAAAATAGCCTCGAAAGATGTATGGTTCTTCCATCGTCAAACCGCGACGGGATCTATCGGTGTCAATTATCTTATCCGCACCAATAATATCTTCGATAACATAGCTAATACTAGACACAGAACCGCCACCATTACCGCGTAGATCGATGAGAATGACCTTAGCTTGAGAAAGTTGTGCTTTAGCGAGATCGACCGCAGCTTTGGTAATCTGAGGAATAATAAAACTTTTGACTCGTAAAATTCCAATCTCATCTTTTATTTCGGCTGAAACTGCTGGATCTGATTTTAAATCGGAACTGGGTTCTTCCTCGAACAAACGGAATAACTTTTCTCCTTCAATTGGATCTAAAATTTTTAAATGAGACATCGAAAGCTTCTTTAATTGGTTGTTAATGCGTTTTGTTAATTGCGATCGCGACCAATTTTGCTTTTTATCGACCTCAGCTATTAACTCGTTGAAATTCTGTTCTCGTTCTTGTTTTTTAAAAGCTGGATCGAAAATCTTTTCGTCGATGGTTTGATATATGTCTTCAATAAATAGCTTCGCTTCTGCATTAGAAACAATATCTGTATCTTTTAAGGGAGAAGCAGCAAACCAAACTAAAGAAACCTCTTCTTCAGATTGACTGGATTTTTTGTTAACTTGACTATTAGAAGTCAAACAGCTTGTTAAACCCAAAAGCACTACGATGAGAAAAAATTTCGCTACATATCCAATTTTTGCATACACTCAAAGCTAATCTCGACATAGCCATCTTATTATCGAGAAGATGCTTGAAATTTGTCTTTCAGTTTCTTGTGGAATTTATCGAAATTTTGCGATCTGGCGAGTAGGGTAAAATAGATGTCTTCTCATCCGGTTATCCATCCCTCAAAAATTAGACATCGCGAGTGGGTGAAATCTCGTCAAATAATTCATGCAGGTAAACTTATCGTCGAGCATCAGATTCAGCCACCAGGCGAGTGTGGAGCCTCTGGCGGACTGACCCATCATTTGCTAGCATTTCAGTTGAGTAATGGGACGCGACAAATTACTCGCATTAGCGATCGCGAATACGATGGAACTTTGCTTAAAAAGGAACTAATTTTAATTCCAGCAGAAGTTCCTTTTTTTGCGGCTGGCGAAACCACTGATGAAAGTTTAATTTTTACTATCGATGCCTTATTTTTACGTCAGATAGCTTTAGAAACCAATTGTACCAATGGCGAGCGCCTAGAACTCCTCAGCATTGTAAAAACTCAAGATCCCCAAATTGAAGCGATCGCGCTATCTATTCACAGCGAAATGCAACAAGAGAATTGGGGCAGTAAATTGTATTTAGAGTCTTTAGCTAACTTATTGGCAATTCATTTACTCAGAAACTACACTGCTAATTCTTTGAGGGAGAAAAAGTATAAAAAAGGATTGCCCGATCGTAAATTGCAACAGGTACTAGAATACATTAATACCTACCTCGATCGCGATCTCGAACTATCTAAATTAGCGCGAGTGGCAGGAATAAGTCAATATTACTTTGCTAGTCTGTTTAAACAATCAATGGGCGTGGCTCCTTGGCAATATGTAATGAAACAGCGACTCGAACAAGCAAAAGAATTATTAACACAATGCGATCGCTCTATTGTCGAGATTGCCCTACAGTGTGGATTCAGAAGTCAGAGCCATTTTACACAGCAGTTTCGCAAATTTACAGGTGTTACGCCTAAGCGATATCGGGATGAAAGATAGGGAAGAATTTCATCATTGAGCAATCAGAAATTAGAGAGACGATCGTATTCGGCTTTGAATAGTTTTCGTATTAGTTTAAAAGAGAAACAAATCTAAGAGATTTTGAGGATAGCGAGGTCGTACCTTGTTATAATCGTCTGCGACAGAACCATACCAATGTTTTCGCTGTTCTAAGTCTTTAGAGTAACAGCTTTTTAGAATCTGTTCTAAATCTTGCATAAGCTATTTATTTATTAATATTTCTATGACTATTTCTGAGAAAATTTTGACCCTGGGAGATGATATTAATACCGATGATATTATTCCAGCTAAACGCGGGACAAATGCCGATCCCAATTATTTAGCCAGATATGCTCTCGAACACGTCATCGGAGAAGGAAAATTATTAGAATACGACATTATTGAAGCTGGATATAATTTTGGCTGCGGTTCGAGTCGAGAATTTGCACCAATTGCGATTAAAGCAGCAGGAATTAAAAAAGTTCGCGCTCGTTCTTTTGCAGAAATCTTTTACCGTAATAGTATTAATATCGGTCTGTCTTTGGAAATTATTAACGACAGTCAAACTAATCCAGTTGTAGAAGCGATCGCATCAGCAGGTGGATTGATTGCATTTAACCAAAAACGTTTAGCTGGCAAAGTTTCTGTTCCTGGGAGTCTTACCAAAGCGCGATCCCAAACGATGGCAGAAAAAATCATAGCACGAGCGTCGGGAAATGACTACGTTCGTCCTGGCGAGGTAGTTTTTACGAAAGTCGATTTAGCCATGTCCCACGATGCGATCGCAGGGCCAGTAGCGCAACTGTTTTACGATAGTTTTGGTAAGGATGCTAAGATTTGGAATCGCGATCGCTTGGTTTTAGTCGCCGATCATTTCATCCAAATTAACGATATCCGCAAAGATGAAGGCGCAATAACCATGTATCAACAAATGATACAGTTTGCGCGCGAGCAAGGATGTCATTTATTAGATGTGGTTTCGCCAGGAGAAGCAGCCGGTATTTGTCACGTTCTTTTGCCCGAAAAAGGCTTTATTCGTCCGGGAATGGTTATTGCAGGGACGGATTCTCATAGTTGTACCTATGGTGCTTTTGGGTGTTTTTCGACGGGGATAGGGACGACTGATATGGCGAATCTTTTGGCGACGGGAGATATGTGGATTCGCGTCCCAGCAACTATTCTAATCGAACTGTCGGGAACGCTTGGGCAACACATTAGCGCCAAGGATATTATGCTGTTTATTCTCGGTCAAATCGGCTGTCACGGCGCGACGGGTAAAGCGATCGAGTTTCGGGGTAGTATTATCGAACAATTACCCATAGACGAACGCATGACGCTGGCAAATATGGCGATCGAATGTGGGGCGATGTGCGGTTTAATTGCTCCCGATCGCGTTACCCTAGAGTATATTCAAAGCCGAACGCGAGAAGAATTTGAGGTTGTTTTAGGCGATCGCGATACAAAATACGATACGTATCGATTCGATTTAAGCAATTTAGAACCCCAGATTGCTTGTCCGCCAAAACCCGATCGCGTTGTCAGCATCAGTCAATTGGGTGAAGTTCCCATTACAAAAGCGTTTATCGGTTCTTGTACGGGTGGGAAACTCTTCGATCTCGCTCAAGCGGCTGAAGTTCTCAACGGTCGAACTATAGATCCAAAAGTTAGTTTGTTCGTCGTTCCCGCTTCTGCTGAAGTTCTGCAACAAGCCAAAGAGTTAGGCTATTTAGATATTTTAGAACGGGCGGGGGCACAGGTGCTTAAATCGGGTTGCGGTGCTTGCATTAATGCAGGAATCGGCGTGTTAGGAAAACAAGAGACGGGGATTTATGCTACCAATCGCAATTTTAAAGGACGTAGCGGCGATCCAAGTGCTAATAATTATCTTGCTTCGCCGCGAGTAGTAGCAATTTCAGCAATTAGAGGGAAGATTTGCGATCGCATCGATTAAGAAGAGCGATCGTAATTATCAGTTATTTACCTTATCTAAACGAGAACTGCTATCAATGAATACCGATGAAAATTTTCCCTTTAGTCATTGCTTCACTTTCAGTTTTGGGCGTAGTGCCAGCGAATGCGTCTGGCTGCTACACGGTCGATCCTTCCGGCCGCCAAATTGAAATGAATTTTTGTGGAATAAGTAGCGCTCGCCTTGGGCAACCATCGCGATCGCCATTGCCAACCGAACCGGAATGGGAGCAACCAGAACCAGAAATCTCTACAAGAGCGAGCGGTCATAGCGTCACGAGCGAAAACTGGATTGAGTTGAAAACTTTTGTCGCTCGGCAAAAAGATGGAATTCCCGTTACGCTTGGCGACGTGCAAAGCATCATGGGCTTTGATGGGGAGCTAACAAAAACTCAAGCCGATGGGACTCAACAATGGGAGTGGGTTGACCAAAACAATCCCAAGATCAAAGTAGTAGTCATTTTTGCAGACGGTGAAATGAAAAGTATAGAAAGGAACGGATTTATTAAATTTTGAACCCAAC
>JAAUUT010000019.1 GCA_012031035.1 Candidatus Altimarinota bacterium
TGATGGGAGTTTTTAGAAGAACTATTGTCACCGAATTACGGAAAACCATCGATTCTCTCAAAGGATGTTTGGTTGATCTTGCTTTTGATGGGGAACAAGAAAGTAAATAATCTAAACATATTCGCGATGTTAACTCGCGAATATGTTTTTCTATTTTTGCCAAAATGGGATGCTCCCCAGACATTTCTGTTTCCAATGAGAATAAAGTGTTTGATTGTTGAGATTAAATTCCCGTGAAATCTCAGCAATCGTTTGAGGAGTTTCTTGTAAAAGCAAACGAATGGCTAATAATTGACAGTTACATTGAGAATCTTTTCTTAAATGACAATTAGTAAGGATTTTATCGGGATCTTGTTTAATATATTGCTCGATCGCGCTTCCCTGACGTTGACGTTTAGTTTCCTGTATTCGAGCAATTTTGAGATCGAGTAAGTTAAGGGAAAATTTTGGATCGGGAAGCTTATCAATTGGATCGATCGCATTTCCCTCATCGTTAATCGTTGGATAAATGCGTTTAGAATCATAGCGATCGTCGCTGATATATAAATCTCGAATGCGCCACTTCAAATAAGCATTAATCCACCTCGCCAAACTTTCTTGAATCGAAGACGAATTTGCTTCAAAGCGATCGATATTCTTACTCACCCATTCGAGAGTGCGATTGAATGCTTCTGGATAATCTTGGTGAGATGAAGTATAAATTCCAGGAAGTTGCGCGATCGCGATTAATAATCGATTGAGTGCTTTCTGTCGTTCTAGAGTAGCATCCGTATGACGACATACCTCTGCAATTAAGTTACTCAGTTGTTCGTCCATGCGATCGCTCTCCTCAAAAGGCTGCCTTTGCAGTCTAATGTTATATCGCTACCCAAAAGAAATTTTATGAAATTAATAGACTTCCCGCAAAATATTACCAAGACTATTTTACATTTCTCTGCTTTTCTCTTTGTAATGGTCTACACGCCCTAGAGCGCAACGCTGCTAAATAAGCTTTTGCTCAGTACTTTGAGCAAAGTATTTTTACTGCCAATTCGCTTTGTCGAAAACACGATCGATTATCTAAACGAGTGAGAAACAGAATTTTTTCCTTTCTCATTTCCTTAGATAAGGCTTAGGCGTATCTCATTTTAACCGAGCATTATAATAAAAACGAATTACACTATTCCTTATGAAATAGATTTTTATTTTTTAATTTCTATCCTTAGACAAAAGAAATAAAAAGTGGGACTTGCTAATCTTTAGTATGTCTTTTTAATGATTGGTGACATTTTTTTATCGATCGCGACTTAAAAATGAGCGCTAATATAAGTAAATATGAAAGCTATTAATTCTTTTTTCAGAAGCTTGGGAATATGTCTATTTTTAATAATATTAATCGCACAAATTTCCTTTTTTGAAGTGAGAATAAAATCCTTTGACGATCGCGCTATTGTAGTGGCAGTCAATGCTAATGCAGCCGCTCAAAAAGCAGAAAAAGCTTCAGAAAAAGTACGTCAAGAAGATTCTATTAAAACAAAATTTGGCGAAACTGAAGAGGGCGATCGCCTTATAGACAAAGCAAGAGAGACAGCTCAAGAAAAACTTAAAGGTTTAGCCGAAAAATCGAAAACCAAACGAGATTTAGAATCCTTGCCTCCCCAAGAACAAAACTTTTTAGAAAATCTTCATGGCAACTCCAATGAATAACGAACAAGACAAGCAACTTCAAACAACGCTAGAAAATTTAGCACTAATTTTAAAATTATGGATTCCAGTGCTTACAGAAATCAAAAAGATGAACCAAACGCTAGAAAAATTACCAGATAATTTCTCGCTTTTACAACGTCAAATTAATAAGCTTAGTCAAGCTAATACTTATATAAAAAAGAACCCGCTTCCTCCAGAACATCTCGAACAAATTCGTCAGTTGCAGGGATTTGAACTAAAATTACAAGCCTTAACCAATAATTTAGATTGTGAACTTCCTCAGCTAGTAAAACTAGAAAAACAAATCGGAAATCTTATTGCTCTTAGAGAAAGAGTAGAAGCCCTACAAGAGCAATGCCAAATTAATCAAGCGAAATATGTGAAAAAACGGTAATAAATTTTTAGGAATTCATGGCGTAAATCAATCGAATCAATCTCTAATTATTAGCTTTTTAAAAAATTAAATTATAGGAGTTAACATGACAACAAACTTTTCTACCAACACAAACAAAGAAAATAAAAATTCACTTTGGATTGGCATTCTTTTAATTGGTTTAGGAATCCTCGGTATTATTGCCCCTAACATTTCAACAATTGTCGTTGAAAGTTGGATTGCCATACTTCTAAGTTCGGCAGGATTTGCCAAGCTAGTCTATGCGTTTCAAACTCGCGAACAAGACGGTTTCATCTGGAAGTTATTGTTAAGTATTCTTTATATTGCTACGGGTGTAATGCTTTTTTTCAATCCCTTAACGGGTATCGTGACGCTTACCTTGTTACTCGGTAGCTTTTTACTGACAGAGGGAATATTCGAGCTAATTTTAGCATTTAGACTGCGCAAACAAGCTAATTGGACGTGGGCGTTAGGAAATGCGATCGTAACCCTATCTTTAGCCGCGATAGTTTTGTTGGAATGGCCTTTTAATGCTCCCTGGCTACTGGGTACGATTGTTGGCGCTAGCGTCGTAGTAACGGGTATTTCTCGAATTATGCTCTCTCTAAATGGAGATTATCGCCTCAATAGCCCAGATGGCACGATAAGCGAAACTTAAATTTTGATTTAAGTATTGAGTTAATTTTGTCCTAAATAATCATGGGACAAAATTAACATAAAGTGCAATTTTTTTGCTACAAAAGGAGAGAAACCATTACTAATCCAAGAAGTTGCTAGTTAGAAGTTTTAGCTTTTTCGATCCCCCTTGAACAGTGACCAGTGAAGTCCCTTGGTAACTGATACCTGATGAAGAGAAGAGCCATAACAAAAATATATATAGCTAGCAACTTGCGTTACTATATAAAATCATTTGGCATGCTAACTGGCTAAGCATCAGTGAAGTGCCAATAAAGTCGATTGGGTTTCGTGAAAACTAGTAATCCTCTCAATTTATCTTCTCGTCAAAAACAACAACCGACAGGACAACCCTATCGCCTCGGACTGACGATTTTTTTCGTCAGCATTTCTTTGATATTAACCTTTGGTATTTCTCTATCATTAGGAGCCGTTCATCTAAACGTATCCCAATTGTGGCAAGCACTTTGGCATCAAGGCGATCTCGTCAACCAAACCATTCTTTGGGATTTGCGCTTACCTCGCGTTGTCGCAGCGATCGCGGTAGGATCTGCACTGGGAACTTCTGGCGCTTTATTGCAAGGAATGTTACGCAACCCACTCGCTGAGCCTTTTTTACTGGGAATCTCAGCCGGAGCGGGTTTAGTTGTTATTGTGATGGTAACGCTCGGCAGCTTACAAGCCTGGATTCCGTTTGGAGCATGGTTGGGGGCTATTATCACTACTGCGATTGTATACTTTTTAGCGCGAACTGGCAACGAAATCGCGATCGAACGTCTCATCTTAGGCGGTGTTGCTATCTCCTCGCTTTTTGGAGCCATTCAAACCACATTATTACTGCTAGCAGAAGAAGGGCGCATCCAAACGGCTCTCAATTGGATTGTAGGCAGCCTCAACGGACGGGGATGGTCGGAAGTGGGAATGGCTAGTCCTTACATTCTTCTGGCTTTAATTGGTGCTTGTTGGTTGGGACGCTATCTCAACGTTCTCAATTTGGGAGATGAGTTAGCTGTCGGGTTGGGAATTAATTTAGGGCGATCGCGCTTACTCATCGGCGCAACCGCTACTTTACTCGCTGCTAGCGCGGTTAGCATGGCTGGATTAATCGGTTTTGTCGGTTTGATCGTTCCCCACGGAATGCGCTTATTATTGGGAGGAAACGATTATCGTTGGTTGATTCCCCTGTCTGCTGCGGGTGGTGCATTAGTTTTATCCATCGCCGATCTTCTCTCTCGTCTGGGATCTGTCGAGTTACCCGTCGGTGCGGTGACGGCGTTACTGGGTTCGCCTTTATTTGTTTGGTTGCTGTATCGGCGATCGTTTTAACAGCGATCGCCGATCGCGTGAAGTATTTATCTTTAGGTTCGGTATATTTTAGATCTTACAGAAGTATCAAGCCATAGATAAATAATCCTAAAAAACAGCTATTTCTTCTCCGCTTTTCTATGTTTTCATGCGAGTAAAAAAAGCTAATTTACGTTAACTAACTCAACTCATCCCAACTGCGATCGTAATTGTTTAAAAGACCAGTAAAAATACGATCTAATTGCGCAGTACAAGACACCGGAGGCGATAAAATTTGTTTGGCATTGATAAAATACCCCTCGATCGCCTTCAAAATAGAAGGCTTATCTTCAGATTCATCCGAATTAAATTGACCCAAATTAAGAACATTAAGCCAAGTATCAAGACTCAAAGGAAGTTCTTTAACCAAACGAAAAGCCATTGTATTGTTAGAAAAAGACTGAGCGTAAGCAGACGACAAAAACGGCTGATACAATTTTGCCTTGGAAGTTAATTGCTCGATAAATGCCAAACTAATGCCGTTTGCCAATTCTCTCATCGGTTGGGCTTCATTTCCTATAATTTCTCTAACCAAAGTACTTTGTCCGGCTGTACTATTTAAATTACTAATATCGGTTACGCTCATATGAGTAGCACCGATCGCAACCAATAAATATTTCTCTCCCGATAACTGTTTAAAAGGTTGCAATTGATGAGAAATCGTTGGCGTAATGCCATCGTCAGAAGAAGACACGATCAAAGTCGGAATTTTGACATTAGATAAGTTATTGCCAAATAAATTGCCAATAATAGGATTGAAAGCAATTACCTGGGCAACTCTAGCATCTCTAAACTGTCTTTTCCCATAAGGTAACTCAGCCCCAGCACATTGCAACCAATCGGCAGGCGATCGCTCCAATAGCGTACCTGCTTGACAAAAGTCGCGTAATACCTTTGGATTGAGTTCTGCGCCAGCTAAAGCCAACGCCGTATAACTGCCAAAAGAATGACCGATTACCGTAACTTGCTGCGTGTTAAATTTGCCTTGTAAAAGTCCCCTGCGTCGGTTAAAAACTGCCAATCTATCTAATAAAAAACTAATATCTTGAGGGCGATCGATAAATTCTGAAGCAGGTAATAGTCGATTGAAATTCATCCCCACTGCCGTCTGTACGAGTGCAGTAATATTGCTACCAGGATGGTCTGGCGCAACAACTGTCAAGCCATGAGAAGCTAAATGATAAGCAAGGTATTTGAGAAATCTGCGATCGGCCGCAAATCCATGAGACAAAACTACTAGTGGACCGCGAGTGCGATCGCTATAATAGACATCTACAGGAATGATTCGTTCCCTAATGCGATCGCGTAACTGAAATGTCACTATCGATACGGTTTCGTTTCCGCGAGACGCTGGATCGAAATTAAGTGGAAAATTTTTGTTGGTTTCTACCGGGAGATCGCCTTCTAGTCGAGAACTAATTAATTGATTTTGCCAAGCAGAAGCATTAAGTTGTACGGCAATTTTAGTAACTTCAGCGAGATCGATCCTCAGATTGGCATCGGGATAAGCGCGGATAAAACTCAAAACATTTAAAACATCTTTTTGATGCAAAGCAGTTTTTAATGTCTGTTTAATCCGTTGTGGACTGCTTCCTGGTAATGCTTTACTCAATTGTTCGAGTAACTTTTCTCCATCGGGGGAACTAAATAAATCTGCTAAAAATGGCTCTACTAAAAACGGATCGACGTGTAAGCGTTTGCCGAGAACTTGTTTAATTTGAGGCGTTAAGAGAAATTCATAAGGCTTGAGATCGGATGGAACCTCTCCCGTTTTAACCAAGTCTTCTAAAGAGTTTATCTCGATTGACTTCTCAAAAAGTCCCGCACGAAACGTTAATCGTTCGGCGGCTAAAGTCGATGGAGATAACCAACAGCCCAGAGAAATAAAGAGCGTACAGGCACTACCTAATAAGGGAAGTGAATTAAATGCACTGCGATCGCTAAGCCAATCGAGCCAAAATTTCATGAGTTTGGTTGAATTTCCGAGAATGAAATTAAGCCCTCATTTTCGATCTCGATGAAAGGGCTATTATTCCTATTGTGCCCAATCAAATTGGTAAAAAAAACATTTGTTAATACATTTCCACTTGCAATTCGCTCATGGCGCGATCGAGCAATTCGCATCCTTCGGCAACACTTTCAATACGAGAGACTTTATCTCGCAACTCGGACGCGCCCGAAAACTCCTTACAATACCAAGCAAGATGCTTTCTAGATTGAAGAATGCCTTTTTGTCCCTTATACTCCCATAACAGGCGCAAATGTTCCTTAGCACATTCAAGACGTTCGACGAGGGTAGGAGTAGGTAGAACATTTCCCGTTTTCAAGAAATAATCGATTTCTCCCACTAAAAAGGATAGCCCAACGTTCCCCGCGAACACATCACCCCATCGGCTTGAGTTTGTTCTAAACAGCGCACGGCAGATTCCACCGAGAAAATATCGCCATTGGCAATAACCGGAATTGAAAGAACTTCCTTGACTCGTCCAATCCATTCCCATCGCGCCGAACCATTGTATCCTTGAGCGCGAGTGCGTCCGTGTAAAGTCAGCATTGCCGCGCCTGCGTCTTCCATGCGTTTCGCAAAATCGAGAATTGTAATTTCGCGATCGTCCCAACCCAAACGGGTTTTGACAGTAACGGGAACCTCTACTGCCCGAATCGCTGCTTTAACAATTGCCTCAGCAACTTCCGGTTGGCGCAACAAAGAAGAACCGCCCCCTTTTTTAGTAATTTTATTGACGGGACAGCCCATATTAATATCGATAGTTTGAGCGCCTTCTGCCACCGCTTTGCAAGCCGCCTCAGCGATAAAATCGGGGCGACAGTCGAACAATTGAATGCTAATCGGCTGTTCGTTGGGGTCGATTTCCATGATTTTTGGAACGGCTTTGAAATGATGAACTTCTGTAGCATTCGCCATTTCTGTATACATCATGGATGTAGGCGCATACCGCCTAACTAACCGCCGAAACACCAAATCGCTCACCCCAGATAGCGGAGACTGCAACACGCGGCTGTTAACCGCCACCGAACCAATTTTTAGCGGTGCAACAAGTTTTGCTTGCAAGTTGGGGGAAAGAGAAATCATTTTTTAAAAGTATGGTGCGATCGCGATCGCGCTTTTTCAAATCCAAAGATAGATTATTTTACAGTAGTATTAGTATTTCTAGCATTGCTAATCGTTGCAGCAATTTTGCGTACTGTAGACATTCGCAAACAACTCCAAGAGATTGTTGATTAGGTGGAGCAGAAGTTTGAAAAATGGAAAATAAACCCTTAAAAATATCGATGAGAATGGCAACGATTATGGGGATTTTTCTGCCGCTTTCTGAAACAGTAAGACGGTCAAATCAAATACTCGATCCGACTAGATTTTTTAATTGGTTTGACGATTACATTCTTGGATCTGTTCTTTTGATAGCTGTCTATTTGGTTAAGAAAAAGATAAATAACGCGATCGCATTTTTAATTGCGGCTTGGGGATTTGTATCGGGCGCTCTTTTTCTTAGTTTTTTAGGACAATTTGATTATTACAGAACAAATACGGTCGATCCAGGGATATTTTCGACAAGCTTCGTAGCAATAGCAAAAGGGCTTATCTTGGCATATATGTTAATCGGTCTTTATATGGCAATAAAATCTAATTTGTACAAAAGGGATTAGGGATTGGTGAAATGGGAAAGGGAAAGGGGTAAACTTTTATGTATTTTTCTCCTTGTCTCCCTTATTTCATACTTCCGACTTTCGACTTACGTCCTTCAAACGGGCTACGCTAACGAATGGGCGACTTTTAATAACTGGTCGCTAAAAAAGCACCCCAGTCACCAATCCCCAATCCCCAGTCATCCTTTTGATGACTTAAAACAATCCGATATCTTGCTTTACCGCTACGAAGCCTTTCTAACGCTTCATTAACGCGATCGAATGGATATATTTCTGTAATCGGTTCGATTTGATGTCGGGCAGCAAAATCGAGCATTTGAGCAACCGTATGAGGACTGCCCAGCGGACTGCCAGAAATTGAGTTTTGGCGTTCTATTATGGGAAAAACATGGGTTGCAACGGGATTAGGAACTACGCCAACAAAGTGCAATCGACCTTTAGGACGCAACGCAACAATGTATGTAGCCCAGTCTAAATCGACATTAACGGTACAAATAATTAGATCGAAGGAATTAGCGACGGCTTTTAAAGCTTGAGGGTCGCGCGAGTTGACGAAATGAGTTGCTCCCATCTCTTTAGCTTCCGCTTCTTTATCAGCACTTGAAGAAAAAGCCGTGACATCGCAACCCCAGGCGCGAAGAAATTGTATCGCCATATGTCCGAGTCCGCCAATACCAATTACGCCAACGCGATCGGTAGGTTTAATATCGAATTGGACGAGTGGATTGTAAACTGTTATACCACCACAAAATAAAGGCCCCGCTTTAGCTGGGTCGAGATCTTGTGGTAGAGGTGCTACCCAATTATGATGGGCGCGAACCTTATCGGCAAAACCGCCGTGGCGACCGACAATTGTTCCCTCCGCTGTCTGACATAGGTTATGATTGCCGCCGATGCACCATTCGCATCCCATGCAAGAATTAGAATACCAACCCAGTCCAACTCTTTGTCCGAGTTGCAGTTTTTTAACACTATTTCCTTTCGCTGCGATCGTACCGACGACTTCATGACCTGGAACGATGGGATACTTGCTTATTCCCCAGTCGTTGTTAAGCATACTCAAATCGCTGTGACAAATACCGCAGTATTCGACTTGGATTTCTACTTCCTCTTCGCCTAGAGAACCTGGGTCGTACTCGAAAGGCTTTAATTCTTCGCCCGGTTTATGTGCTGCGTAGGCTTTAATCATGTGTTGACCTCTAGCAAATCGGTAAGAGTTCCTTTTTAGAATAGTCGATCGCAATGAGTTACGCTTAATTTCGCGCTCGGCTTTGCCGCTGCCCTTGGGCAATCGTTCTTGTCGCCTATCTCTGTAACCACAATCCCTAACTACTTGATCTTTGATAACATAATAGTTTATACTTATCGATTGTGACCAAACAGCAGCTTAACATTTAGCCACAACTCAGTTCTTATTGAAGTGGCAAATTTTGTCTTGAATTCAAGGCACTGCTAAGCCGATAAACTTCGGTCGCATTAACATCTAATCGTAGTCGATCGCCCTTTGGATGATTAATAGCCCCTTTAGGATACTGAAAGAGTCATCTTTTAAGTCTTAAAGATCGGGTCAAGTAGACTGCAAAAACTTTAACCGCTGCACGAGATTGCGATTGGTTAAAAAACAAGTTAAAGCGCTACTCAAATAGTCTAAGAAAAAGGCGAATTATCGTCCCTGCAAAGTAGACGAGCGGATTTATCCCGCTTATTTAATTGCGATCGCATTCATTAAAAACTGTCGTCTAGCAAGTAGAGGGAAAATCCGTGGCTGTCGGTATCCTCGGTACCAAACTCGGCATGACCCAAATCTTCGACCAAGAAACCGGAATCGCCATTCCGGTTACAGTGGTTCAAGCAGGTCCATGCCCCATCACCCAAATAAAAACACCCGAAACTGATAGATATAATTCAGTCCAAGTTGGCTATCTAGAAGTTAAAGAAAAAGCGCTCAGCAAACCCGAAATTGGTCACTTGAGCAAATCGGGAACCCCACCAGTGCGCCATCTCAAAGAATATCGGCTTGATGACCCCGCACAATACCAACTAGGGGATGCTATCAAAGCAGATATCTTCAACGTTGGCGATATGGTCGATGTCGCTGGCAATACTATCGGTCGCGGTTTTGCCGGTTATCAAAAACGTCATAACTTCAAACGAGGATCGATGACTCACGGTTCTAAAAACCATCGCCTCCCTGGTTCGACAGGTGCGGGAACTACACCCGGTCGCGTCTTCCCAGGAAAAAGAATGGCGGGACGTTATGGCGGAACCCAAGTAACCATTCGCGGACTTAAAGTCGTGCGAGTCGATGCAGAACGCAACCTACTACTGATTAAAGGTGCAGTTCCAGGAAAACCAGGCACTTTGTTGAGTATTACGCCTGCCAAAAAGGTAGGGAAATAATCCAGTAACAAGTTTTCACTGGTTACTGATAACTGATAACTGATAACTGATTATGGTTGAGTGTGTTGTAAAAAACTGGCAAGGGGAAGAAATCGGAACGGCTACCCTTGAGTTGCGAGTGGCAAAAGAAGAAAATGCCCCTCATATCGTCCATCGCGCCATCGTGCGGCATCTAGCTAATGCTCGCCAGGGAACGGCTTCTAGCAAAACTAGAGCAGAAGTTAGAGGTGGCGGACGCAAACCTTGGCGACAAAAAGGAACGGGTCGCGCTCGCGCGGGTTCTATTCGTTCTCCTTTGTGGAGAGGTGGCGGTGTTACCTTCGGTCCAAAACAGAGAGACTACAGTCTCAAAATGAATCGGAAAGAGCGCAGACTAGCTCTGAGAACGGCGTTTTTCGGTCGCGCCGAAGATACTATTGTCGTAGAAAATTTCGCCGACCAATTGCAACAACCCAAAACAAAAGAGTTAGTCTCTGCACTGACTCGCTGGGGAGCAACGAACAAAGGCAAAGTCTTGTTGGTTTTGACAGAGATTTCAGAAAACGTCTATCTTTCGGCACGGAACGTTTGTAATCTTAAGCTGACCAAAGCCGATGCCCTCAATGTTTATGATGTAATGTCAGCCGACAAAATCGTAACGACCTCCGATGCCCTTGCCAAACTTCAGGAGGTATACAGTGACTGAATATAATTCTAGAAATCTTGCCGACTTAATTCTTAAGCCGATTGTTACCGAAAAAGCGACCTTACTGCTAGAGCAAAATAAGTACGTTTTTGACGTGGTTCTCAAAGCTACCAAACCAGAAATTAAAGCGGCAATTGAAAGTTTATTCGATGTCAAAGTTGTTAAAGTAAACACCATTCGCCCGCCGCGCCGCAAGCGTAGAGTTGGGAAATTTATAGGTTACAAATCTCAATACAAACGAGCCATTGTAACTTTAAACGAAGGGGATTCGATTACCTTATTCCCAGAAGTGTAATCGAGGGACTATCGAATTCATGTAAAGATGCGATCGCATCGCGTCTCTACCCACTGATAACTGATAACTGCTCACTGATAACTGATTATGGGTATCCGTTCTTATCGGCCACTGACTCCGGGAACCAGACAGGCAACTGTCTCGGATTTCGCGGAGATTACCAAAGACAAGCCGGAAAAATCTCTTGTTAAATATAAACACAATACCAAAGGGCGTAATAATCGCGGGGTCGTTACCAGTCGGCACAGAGGCGGCGGACACAAACGGCTTTATCGAATTATTGACTTTCGACGCGACAAACGCAATCTGCCTGCTAAAGTAGCCGCGATCGAGTACGATCCCAATCGTAATGCTCGTATCGCCTTGCTTTTTTACCAGGATGGAGAAAAACGCTATATTTTAGCCCCCGCAGGTTTGACAGTCGGAACGCTTGTCATTGCTGGCGAAAATGCTCCGTTTGAAGTTGGCAACGCTTTACCTTTATTCCGCATTCCCTTGGGGACTGAAGTTCACAATATCGAACTCGTTCCAGGAAAAGGCGGTCAGATGGTTCGTTCTGCCGGCGGTTCAGCACAAGTGGTAGCCAAAGAAGGCGATTATGTCACGATTAGATTGCCATCCAAAGAAGTTCGGATGGTGAGAAAAGAGTGCTATGCCACTATCGGCAAAGTCGGAAATGCAGATGCTAGAAACCTACAGCTAGGGAAAGCAGGACGAACCCGCCACTTAGGTCGCCGACCCCATGTTAGAGGTAGCGTCATGAATCCAGTCGATCACCCGCATGGTGGTGGAGAGGGACGCGCTCCCATCGGTAGAAGCGGCCCTGTAACGCCTTGGGGTAAGCCTGCATTAGGGGTCAAAACCCGTAACAAGAAGAAGCGTAGCAGCGATCTCATCGTGCGCCGTCGCGGTAAAGGCTAAAAACAGACTCATTACCTATAACTACGTCAAACTATGGCTCGTTCTCTTAAAAAAGGTCCTTTTGTTGCCGATAGCCTCTTGACCAAAATAGAAAAGCTTAACGACAGAAATGAAAAACAGGTCATTAAAACCTGGTCAAGAAGCTCGACTATCGTGCCCGATATGATCGGTCATACTATCGCCGTTCACAATGGCAAACAACACGTTCCTATCTTTATTTCCGAACAAATGGTAGGACACAAACTCGGCGAGTTTGCCCCAACCCGAACTTTTAGAGGTCACTCTAAAAGCGATAAAAAAGCAGGTCGAAGATAAATTCAAAAATTACTAACCGATCGTTTTAAGATCGCTAAAAAATGGCAGTAGATACTACAAACGAAGTAAAAGCGATCGCCCGCTTTGTGCGTATGTCTCCCTACAAAGTACGACGAATTCTCGATCAAATTCGCGGACGTTCCTACAGGGAGGCACTGATTATTCTGGAATTCATGCCCTACAAAGCTTGCGAACCCATCCTTAAAGTGTTGCGATCGGCTGTTGCCAACGCCGAACACAACAACGGAATCGATCCAGCAACATTGGTGGTCAGTACCGCCTTTGCTGATGGAGGGCCGAGCTTGAGACGCTATAGACCCAGAGCGCAAGGGCGAGCTTATCAAATTCGCAAACCCACTTGTCACATTACGGTTGCTGTTGCCCCAAATAGCGACTAATTCTAACCGCGATCGCCGATAACTGATAACTGAAACAATGGGACAAAAAATACATCCAACGGGTTTTCGCCTTGGAATTACCAAAGAGCATAAATCTCGATGGTATGCCGATAAGCGCTACCCAGAACTTCTCCAAGAAGACCTACAAGTTCGGCAATATGTCGAAAAAAACCTCAGTAATGCCGGAATCTCTGATATTAACATCGAGCGCAAAGCTGACCAAATCGATCTCGCCATTCATACCGCTAGACCAGGTGTAGTCGTCGGTCGTGGCGGTACGGGAATAGAATCCCTGCGCGTCGGTTTGCAAGAAGCATTGGGCGGCACTCGCCAGATCCGCATCAATGTTATCGAAGTCGCTAGAGTAGATGCAGACGCTACGCTAATCGCTGAATACATCGCCCAGCAACTAGAGCGAAGAGTCTCTTTTCGTCGCGTCGTGCGACAGGCAATTCAACGAGCGCAGAGGGCAGAAGTCAAAGGGATCAAAATCCAGGTAAGCGGTCGTCTCAACGGCGCAGAAATTGCCCGCACTGAATGGGTTCGTGAAGGTAGAGTTCCCCTACATACTTTACGGGCTGATATTGATTATTCCTACCGTACCGCCCAAACCATTTACGGAATTCTCGGTATCAAAGTCTGGATCTTCAAAGGGGAAATTATTCCCGGACAGGAAGAAGTTCCCGCGCCAACTCCAGCCCAAGCACCTCGTCGGCAACGTCGCCGCCAACAGTTTGAAGATCGCTCGAACGAATAGTCATTGGTCATTAGTCATTGGTCATTAGTTATAGAAGACAAACAGCAAAAGACGAAAGACAACTGACAAAGGACAAACGACAAAGGACAAATTTATGTTAAGTCCAAGAAGAACAAAATTCCGCAAACAACAGCGCGGACGCATGACAGGGCTTGCCTACCGAGGCAGTTCGCTAAATTTTGGAGATTTTGCCCTCCAAGCAACCGAACCCTGCTGGATAACTTCGCGTCAAATCGAAGCAGCCCGACGAGCCATGACTCGTTACATTCGTAGGGGTGGAAAAATCTGGATTCGTATTTTCCCAGACAAACCCGTGACCATGCGACCAGCAGAAACGCGGATGGGTTCGGGGAAAGGCTCGCCCGAATTTTGGGTAGCCGTAGTCAAACCAGGACGCATCATGTTTGAAATTGCAGGCGTTTCTGAAGAGATTGCCCGCGAAGCTATGCGCCTAGCCTCCCAAAAATTACCCATCAAAACCAAATTCGTTAAACGCGAGGAGGAGTATAGATAGATCGTGGCTCTCCCAAAAATAGCAGATGTTAGAAAACTCAGCGATGAGGAATTAGATACCGAGATTGTAGCGGCAAAGAAGAAACTCTTTGAGTTGAGATTGCAGCAAGCCACTCGTCGCTTGGAAAAGACGCACGAGTTCAAACATACTCGCCATCGCATAGGACAACTTCTTACCGTCGAGCGAGAGCGTCAACTCGGCATCGCACCAAAATCGGCTTCGGATAAATCTGAGGAAACGCTACCATTAGCAGCCTCGACAAAAGAAGCCACTAAGCCATCCGCGACTCAAGAAGAGGAATAGACTTGTCATGGCAGTAAAAGAAAGAGTTGGAGTCGTTGTCAGCAACAAAATGGAAAAAACCGTGGTCGTTGCCATTGAAAACCGCTCTCCACATCCTAAATACGGCAAAATTGTCGTAAAAACCAAGAGATATAAAGTGCATGACGAAGAAAATCGCTGTAAAGAAGGCGATCGCGTTCGCATTCTAGAAACCAGACCGCTCAGTCGCACCAAGCGCTGGACAGTAGCCGAAATCCTTCCCTAATACGAACCCATAACCTACGAGGTACGCAGTCGTGATTCAACAGCAAACCTATCTCAATGTCGCGGATAATAGCGGCGCTCGCAAGCTAATGTGCTTGAGGGTTTTGGGAACTGGCAACTGTACTTATGGCGGCATCGGCGATCAAATTATCGCCGTCGTCAAAGATGCTATCCCAAATATGCCGATTAAAAAATCGGATGTCGTCAGAGCCGTAATCGTGCGGACTCGTCAATCCTTAAGGCGCGAAAGCGGAATGACAATTCGCTTCGACGACAACGCCGCCGTGATCGTAAATAATGATGGCAATCCCAAAGGCACTCGCGTTTTCGGCCCAGTTGCACGGGAATTGCGCGATAAAAACTACACCAAGATTGTCTCTCTGGCTCCGGAGGTACTTTAAATGGCTAAAAGCAATACCCCCAAGCGGTATAAAATGCACGTCAAAAAAGGCGATACCGTTCAGATCGTTTCTGGGCACGACAAAGGTAAAGTCGGCGAGGTGCTGCGGACGCTTCCTCAAGAAAGCAAGGTAATCGTCAAAGGCGTTAACGTCAGAACCAAACACGTTAAACCTAAGCAAGAAGGGGAAACAGGTCAGATCGCAACTTTTGAAGCGCCGATTCACAGTTCTAACGTTATGCTTTACTCCCAAAAAGAGAAAGTCGCCAGTCGTATCTGTTATACCTTTACCGACGATGGTCGCAAAGTGCGGATGCTCAAAAAAACTGGGGAAATCATCGATAAATAAAAAGTTCAAAGTTCAAAATTTAAGAGGGTATAAGCTCCCACTGATGACAATCTTGAATAAGAGCCTAGATAGACTTGACAACAGACGGATAATTTATAATCCCTGACCAAGCCCAGGGAACTAGAGGTAAATATCATTCATGCCACAACGACTTAAAACGTTATATCAGGAAACCATTGCTCTCAAACTCAAAGAACAGTTTGGATATAAAAATTCTCACGAAATTCCCAAGGTAATCAAAGTAACCGTGAACCGAGGATTGGGAGAAGCGTCTCAAAATGCTAAAGCCCTAGAATCTTCGTTGAGCGAACTATCGATTATTACCGGACAAAAACCTGTCGTCACGCGGGCGAAAAAAGCGATCGCGGGTTTTAAAATCCGCCAGGGAATGCCAGTCGGCGTAATGGTTACATTGCGATCCGATCGCATGTACGCCTTTTTAGATCGCTTTATTAATTTGGCACTTCCTCGCATTCGCGACTTTCGTGGTATCAGTCCCAATAGCTTTGACGGACGCGGTAACTACAGCGTCGGCATCAGAGAACAGCTTATCTTTCCCGAAATCGAATACGACAGGATCGAGCAGATTCGAGGCATGGATATTTCCATCATTACGACAGCCAAAACTGATGAAGAAGGTCGTGCCTTACTTAAAGAAATGGGAATGCCCTTCCGTTAATCTTTTAATCCTTTAGGAGAAAACAATAGGCAATAATGGCAGCAACCGATACGATTTCAGATATGCTCACCCGCATTCGCAATGCTTGTTCTGTTAGGCATCCAACCACTCAAGTGCCAACCACTAAAATGACGCGGAGCATTGCCCAAGTCCTCAAAGAAGAAGGGTTTATTGAGGATTTTGAAGAAACAGGCGAAGGCATTGACAAACAATTAGTCATCGCTCTCAAATACAAAGGAAAAAATCGTCAACCCTTGATTAATACCCTCAAACGAGTCAGCAAACCCGGTTTGAGAGTTTATTCGACGAGTAAAGATTTACCTCGCGTTTTAGGAGGAATTGGAATCGCGATCGTTTCCACCTCCAGAGGAATTATGACTGACAGAGAAGCCCGCAAGCAGAAAGTTGGCGGGGAAGTTCTTTGCTACATCTGGTAGTCTTTTTCAGCCGACAGAAAGTAAATAACTGATAACTGGTAACTGAATTATGTCCCGTATTGGCAAACGTCCAATTACAATTCCCAACAAAGTCACCGTAGAAATTAACGGGCAAACTGTTGTCGTTAAAGGTCCCAAAGGAACGCTCGAAAGAACACTTCCCACTCAAGTCAAAGTCGAACAAGAAGGGGAAATCCTGCAAGTCGTGCGACAAAATGAATCTAGAGTTGCCCGCGAACGCCACGGTCTTTCTCGCACGCTCGTCGCCAACATGGTAGAAGGGGTTTCTAGCGGTTTTTCAAAGCGCCTTGAAATTCAAGGGGTAGGCTATCGGGCGCAAGCGCAAGGTAGCAAGCTTACTCTCAATGTGGGATACAGCAAACCCGTTGAAATGTCTATGCCTAAAGAGATTCAGGTAGCGGTAGAAAACAATACCCAAGTCGTCATTAGCGGTATCGATAAAGAAATCGTTGGTAATATAGCCGCTCAAATTCGTGCCGTCAGACCCCCAGAACCTTACAAAGGGAAAGGCATTCGCTACCAAGGAGAATTTGTCAGACGTAAAGCTGGTAAGACAGGTAAGAAATAACGATGAAACCAACAAGAATAGAATTAGTCCAACGTCGCCACAAGCGATTGCGCAAGAAAGTAGAGGGTACGCCCGATCGCCCTCGTTTAGCTGTTTTTCGCTCTCACAAGCACATCTACGCGCAAGTGATCGACGATGTTTCCCAACATACCTTGGCTGCTGCCTCAACCTTAGAACCGTTGCTGAAGTCAGATCTATCGAAAGGGGCTACTTGCGATGCTTCCGCCGCAGTTGGCAAGCTAGTCGCTCAACGCGCTCTAGAAAAAGGAATCGAGCAAGTTGTCTTCGATCGCGGTGGCAATCTCTATCACGGTCGCGTTAAAGCTTTAGCTGAAGCGGCTCGTGAAGCCGGATTGAATTTTTAGAATTAGTCATTGGTCATTGGTCATTAGTCATTGGGAAAAATCCACAAGTAACAAATGACAAATAACAAAGAACAAGTGACAAATAACAAAGGACAAATAACAAATTATGGCAAAACGTCAAAAAAGCAGTCGTACTAAAGCCAAGGAAGCCACCTGGCAAGAGCGCGTCATCCAGATTCGTCGCGTCAGCAAAGTCGTCAAAGGCGGTAAAAAACTAAGCTTCCGAGCCATTGTCGTCGTTGGTAACGAAAACGGTCAAGTTGGCGTTGGTGTCGGCAAAGCCGGCGATGTTATTGGAGCCGTTCGCAAAGGAGTTGCTGATGGCAAGAAACAACTCATTGAAGTTTCTTTAACCAAAGCCAGTTCCATCACTCATGTAGCCAACGGAGAGTCTGGCGGTGCAAAAGTTATCGTGCGCCCAGCCGCGCCTGGAACGGGAGTAATTGCAGGGGGAGCCGTGCGGACGGTTTTAGAGTTGGCTGGCGTAAAAAATATCCTCGCCAAACAACTTGGCTCTAACAATCCTCTCAATAATGCCAGAGCCGCAGTCGATGCGCTCTCCACCTTACGGACATTTGCTGAAGTAGCAGAAGAAAGAGGTGTACCCATCGAACACCTTTATACTTAGACTCAGTTGCACTGTCTAAAATTTTTATATTAAGGAAAACCTATGAAAATCAACGACGCTGTTCCCAAAGCGGGATCGACCAAGCGCCGCCGTCGAGTTGGCAGAGGTATTTCAGCCGGACAAGGAGCGAGTTGCGGTTTTGGAATGCGCGGTCAGAAATCTCGCTCTGGTTCGGGAACTCGACCGGGATTTGAGGGCGGACAGATGCCTCTCTATCGCCGCATTCCCAAATTGAAGCATTTTCCAATTATCAATCCCAGCCGCTATACCATCATCAATGTGGGTAAGTTAGCTTCCTTAAAAGCAAAAACAGAAGTTACTTTAGAATCTCTTATGGAAAACGGTATTGTCACCAGCAATGACGGCCCGTTAAAAATATTGGGCGATGGAGAATTAAAGGTGGCTTTGACAGTCAAAGCCGCTGCCTTTTCAGCAAGTGCCAAAGAAAAAATCGAGGCGGCAGGCGGCAGTTACGAAGTTGTCAAACGTTAAGAGCAAACTAAATATTTTTCTTCTAACTGGCTGTGGCGAAAAACATTTCGCCCAGTCGTTATGTTAGGATGAATAATTTGAAGGTAAAGAAAAGTTAAAAAAAACTAAAATTTTCACCTCTTAAACTTCTAATTTACTAACCCACAAAGAGGTAGCCATTTATGGTAGATAGTCGAGATAGAACGCCTACGGCTCAAGAAACCTTTTTACAAATGGCTCAAGCAGCAGGTCTGCGAGGACGGCTGCTGATTACCATTGGTCTTTTAATCTTAGTTCGCTTCGGCATAGCCATCCCTATCCCAGGAATCGATCGCGCCAGATTTTCTGCCGATATTGCCAATCTTCCCATTTTTGGCATTTTCGATTTCTTAACGGGTGGCGGTCTTAAAGCTGTCGGACTTTTTGCATTGGGGATCATTCCCTACATTAACGCTTCTATTATCATGCAACTACTAGCGGCAGCTATTCCTGCCCTAGAAGATTTACAGAAAAATGAAGGAGAAGCAGGGCGACGAAAAATTTCTCAAATTAGTCGCTATGTCGCTTTAGGGTGGGCAATTATCCAAAGTGTGGGGATTACCGTTGGCTTGTTGCGTCCCTACGCACTCGATTATGGCGTTTGGTTTGTCGTTCAAACCGTCCTAGCGCTAACGGCTGGCTCGATGTTCGTGATGTGGGTTTCTGAACTGATTACCGAACGCGGTATCGGCAATGGAGCCTCTCTGTTAATCTTCCTGAACATCGTCGCTGTCTTGCCTAAAACCCTTGGAGATACGATCGACCTAGCTCAAACAGGCGGTCGAGATACCATTGCTAAAGTCGTTCTGCTACTGCTCGTCTTCTTGGTGACAATTGTAACCATCGTCTTCGTACAAGAAGGAACTCGCAGAATACCAATTGTTTCGGCTCGCCGTCAAGTTGGCAAGAAGCTTTATAGAGAAAGAACGAGTTATTTGCCACTGCGACTCAATCAAGGCGGTGTTATGCCGATCATCTTTGCTTCGGCCGTCCTTATTTTGCCTTCCTCTCTAGCAGGGTTTGTCAGCAATCAAGGTGGAGTCAGTCAGGCGTTGATTCAAGTTGCTAATGCTTTGCAACCAGGGAATTGGGTTTATATCTTCGTCTACTCTCTAATGATTCTTTTCTTTAGCTATTTCTACGCTTCTTTAATTGTTCAGCCAGAAGATGTCTCGAAAAATCTCAAAAAGATGGGGGCAAGCATTCCAGGCATTCGTCCAGGAGATGCAACGACTCGATATCTTCAAGGCGTACTTAATCGTCTAACGTTACTAGGAGCAGTCTTTTTGAGTATTGTGGCTATCGTTCCAACTCTTGTGGAAGGCGCTACGGGAGTAACAACTTTTAGAGGATTGGGTGCAACATCTTTGTTGATTCTCGTCGGTGTTGCGATTGATACGGCAAAACAAATTCAAACCTACGTAATTTCTCAGCGTTACGAAGGAATGGTTAAACAGTAATCAGTAATCAGTTATCAGTTAAAGCCGATAGCTGATAGCTGTTACTAGTTAACAGACATCGATCCTTAAATACCGAGCAATTCGTTGGTTGGGTTAAGCAATAGCGAAATCCAACCAATAATTACAACTAAATAAAAATTACAATCAAATTCTGTACGACGAATGACCAATACGACCGGATTAATCTTTCTAGGCCCGCCAGGTTCAGGAAAAGGAACTCAAGCAAGTCTCATAGCACAGTTATATCATATTCCTCATATCTCTACAGGAGAGATCCTGAGAGAGGCGATCGCCAACCAAACTCCACTGGGAAAACAGGCTCAACCTTATATGGATGCCGGAAATTTAGTTCCCGAAGAATTGGTTTTAGGATTGGTTAAAGAACGCTTGAGTCAACCAGATACCGAGAAAGGCTGGATTTTAGATGGATTTCCTCGTACCGTTCCTCAAGCAGTGTTTTTAGATAAGCTTCTCGAAGAAACACCATCGACTTCTGAGCGAGTTCTCAATTTAGATGTTCCCGACGAGGCGATTATAGAACGCTTGCTCCTCAGAGGCAGAAAAGACGATACAGAAGCAACGATTCGCCGTCGTTTAGATGTGTATCGCGAGCAAACTGCACCGCTAATCGATTATTATCGCGATCGCGGTTCGCTCCATCATATCAATGGCAATCGCTCTCCCGCAGAAGTCACCGAAGCCTTAAAACAAGCTATGGTAAATTTTTGATAAGATATTTAGATGGGTACATCATTTAGTGTTAAATGAATTGTCGGGACAGACGATTCATAGGTATTCGCCTGCCCAATTGTCTAATTATTCTAATTGAGGATTATTGCTTTGTCTAAACAAGATTTGATTGAAATGGAAGGAACCGTAACGGAATCTCTTCCTAATGCGATGTTTCGCGTCGATTTAGACAACGGATTTAATGTTTTAGCACATATTTCTGGCAAAATTCGACGAAATTATATCAAGATTCTTCCAGGCGATCGCGTCAAAGTAGAACTCACCCCTTATGACCTTACCAAAGGAAGAATTACTTATCGCCTCAAAAATAGCAAAAAAATAGAGGTGAATAAACTCAATCAAAAAATTAATACATAAAAAGTTTAAAATGATGTAACAAAAACACTAAGTTTCTGATATAATAAAAAACTTGCAGTAGTTTGCCCAAAAACGGCATGAAAGTTAGAGCGTCAGTCAAAAAAATGTGTGAAAAGTGTCGCGTCATCAGACGACGCGGCAGAGTTATGGTGATTTGTACTAACCCAAAGCACAAGCAACGTCAAGGTTAGTTATATATTTACCATATATTTTAAAGATCCTTTGTAGCAAAAATACCAAAGTTCAGAGGGAGAGTAAAGCGTGGCAAGGATTTCAGGCGTAGACCTACCCCGCGATAAGCGCGTGGAAATCGCCTTGACCTATTTATACGGGATTGGTCTATCGCGTTCAAAAGAAATATTAGCAAATACAGGTGTAAATCCAGACATCAGAGTTAAAGATTTAAGCGATGAAGATGTAGCCGCCTTGCGGTCGTTCATAGAAACCAACTATGAAATCGAAGGTGACTTGAGACGTTTGGAAGCAATGAACATCAAACGTTTAATCGACATCGGCACCTATCGAGGTCGTCGTCATCGAATGGGCTTACCCGTGCGAGGACAGCGCACCAGAACCAACGCTCGTACTCGTCGCGGCAGACGGGTAACAGTAGCAGGGAAGAAAAAAGCTCCTGCTAAGAAATAACGATTTGATTTTCACTTAGGAATATCGGCTAGGCAATATGGCGCGACCAACAAAAAGAGCGGCGCAAAGAAACAAAAGAAAAATGTTCCTAACGGCATCGCTCATATCCAATCTACTTTCAACAATACCATTGTTACGATTTCAGATTCCAGGGGAGATGTAATTTCTTGGGCTTCAGCAGGTTCGAGCGGTTTTAAAGGCGCTAAAAAAGGAACTCCTTTTGCGGCTCAAACAGCAGCGGATCAAGCCGCTAGACGCGCAATGGAACAAGGAATGCGCCAAATAGAAGTGATGGTTAGCGGGCCGGGAGCGGGACGCGAAACAGCAATTCGAGCCTTACAAGGATCGGGTCTGGAAATTACTTTAATTCGAGATGTTACGCCAATTCCTCACAACGGTTGTCGTCCGCCCAAACGGAGGAGAGTTTAATCAGATATTGCGCTTCAGTAAGCAGTAATTCACAGCTGATAACTGATAACTGATGTACAGACGCGATATATCGCGTCTCTACCGATAACTGATAACTGAAAAAGCATGGGAGGTTAGTTGGTGGCACAATTTCAAATTGAGTGTATAGAATCAAGGACTCAAAAAAATCAGAGTCAATATGGTAAATTTGTCCTGGAACCTCTAGAGCGAGGTCAAGGGACGACAGTTGGAAATGCTCTTAGAAGAATTTTACTCTCAAATTTAGAAGGAACGGCGATAACAGCTATTCGGATTGCGGGTGTCAATCATGAGTTTGCTACGATTCCTGGGGTAAGAGAGGACGTACTCGAAATCATGCTCAACATGAAAGAACTCGTCCTCAAAAGTCATGCCCACCAACCTCAAATCGGTCGCCTCTCAGTAACCGGGCCATCAAATGTGACATCGGGAATGTTCGATGTTTCTACAGAAGTAGAAGTAATCGATCCGAACCAGTATGTAGCAACCTTAGCTGACGGGGCAAAACTGGAGATGGAATTCCGCGTCGAGAAAGGAAAAGGTTATCGCGCGATCGACCGAAGCAAGGACGATACGGGAGCGATTGACTTTTTGCAAATCGACTCGGTTTTCATGCCCGTTACCAAAGTCAACTACAGTGTAGACGACGTAAGGGCTGATGGGGCGCAAGCAAAAGATCGCTTAACTTTAGAAATTTGGACGAATGGCAGCATTAATCCAAAAGAAGCGCTTTCTCAGGCAGCTAACATCATTGTCGATCTGTTTAACCCGCTCAAGGATCTCAACGAACTAGAAGCAACTCAGAGCGACTATCAAGATGAAGCACCTCCCGAAAGTCAAATTCCTATCGAGGAACTACAGCTATCGGTCAGGGCGTATAACTGTCTCAAACGAGCGCAAATCAATACAGTAGCCGACCTGCTCGATTATAGCCAAGAAGACCTTTTAGAAATTAAAAACTTCGGGCAAAAATCGGCAGAAGAAGTGATTGAAGCCTTACAAAAGCGTCTAGGAATTACTTTGCCTCAAGAAAAGGCAAAAGCTTAGTAGCTTCCTAGCGACTGGTTAGGTCGCAATTCGGATACCAAAGACAAAAGGCAACAAAAATTGGCTTTTGTCTATTTATATTGTCTAGTGATTAGGAGTAAAAAAATCGTGCGTCATGGATGTCGCGTACCACAACTAGGAAAACCCGCCGATCAGCGCAAAGCGCTGTTGCGGAGTTTAACAACTGAACTGATCCGTCACGGTCAGATTACTACAACGATGGCGCGAGCAAAAGCCGTGCGATCCGAAGCCGAGCGCATGATTACGCTAGCCAAAGATGGGTCTTTGGCAGCGAGACGCAGAGCAATGGGCTATATGTATGACAAACAGTTAGTTCATGCTTTGTTTGAATCGGCAAAAGAGCGTTACGGCAGTCGCAACGGCGGATACACTCGTATTTTCCATACCGTGCGCCGTCGAGGAGATAATTCCGAAATGGCAATTATCGAATTAGTTTGAGTCGATGGTAAGTTGATGCTTGAGAATTCAGAAAGGGTTGCTCTGGTCATACAATACGTGGGAACTAAATTTCACGGATGGCAGCGACAGCCCAATCGACGAACCGTACAGGAAGAAATTGAAAAGGCGATCGCAGATGTCTTAAAACAACCCGCAACCTTAATAGGCGCAGGACGAACCGATACGGGCGTTCATGCCGCCGCCCAAGTCGCTCATTTCGACCAAACCAGTGCGATTCCGGCCCATCGTTGGGCGACAGTTCTCAATTCTCGACTGCCAGAAGATATATTAATTAGAGCCTCGGCTAAAGTTTCTCAAACTTGGCACGCTCGTTTCTCTGCCATATGGCGGCGCTATCGATATATTATTTATACTGACAAATGCCCCAACTTGTTTGTCAAACCCTTTAGCTGGCATTATTATCGCTGTCCCGTCCAAGAATCTCTCATTCAAGCAGCCTTAACCCCCTTAATCGGAAAACATCATTTAGCGGCGTTTCATCGCGCCAACTCCGCCCGCACTCATTCTTGGGTAGATGTTCAAGAAGCTAAATGTTATCGACAAGGCGCGTATGTTTATCTGGAGATTCAGGCTAATGCCTTTTTATATGGGATGGTACGCTTGCTAGTGGGGATGTTGGTAGAGGTGGGGACGGGAGCGCGATCGCCAGCAAGTTTTACTGATATCTGGGTCAACGAAAAACGAGAAGACGTTAAGTACGCGGCTCCCGCTAAAGGTTTATGCTTATTACGAGTGGGCTATCCTGAATTTCCTATCTCTCCCGACCTTTGGTACGATACTCAACCCGTCTTTCATTAAAAAATACAACCTAAAATTAACGATTAACATGACTACAAAAACACCGCTGCCCACGCAGGAAACCCTAGACCAGAAATGGTACGTTATTGACGCTGCCGATCAACGTCTGGGTCGTCTGGCTTCCGAAATCGCCAAAATTCTTAGAGGAAAAAATAAAGCCATTTTTACCCCTCACATGGATACAGGGGATTTCGCGATCGTCATCAACGCTGAAAAAGTAATCGTTACGGGGAAAAAACCCAAACAAAAACTCTATCGCCGTCATTCAGGACGACCGGGCGGGATGAAGACGGAGACTTTTGAACAACTCCAAAACCGCCTTCCCGAAAGAATCATCGAAACTGCCGTTAAAGGGATGCTGCCAAAAAACTCTTTGGGTCGCCAACTCTTTACCAAACTCAAAGTCTATTCTGGCTCGGTACATCCCCATCAAGCTCAGCAACCCGAAGAACTCAAAATTAACACCATTCCAGGAGGTAACTAATGCAAGCAACAGAATCTCAAGATAAAGTCGTTTATTGGGGAACGGGTCGCCGTAAATCATCTGTAGCGAGAGTTCGTCTCGTTCCTGGTAACGGACAAATTACCGTCAATGGCAAAACGGGAGAAACTTACTTTAATCGCATTCCAGTTTATATCCAGGTTATCAAAGGGCCTCTAGAAACGTTAGGACTAGAGAATGAGTACGACATTCTCGTTAATGCTCATGGCGGCGGACTGACAGGTCAATCAGATGCTGTTAGACTAGGAGTAGCTAGAGCGCTCTGCCAACTCGCTCCAGAAAATCGCCAACCTTTAAAAACGGAAGGGTATCTCACCCGCGATCCTCGTGCTAAAGAGCGCAAGAAATATGGCTTGCATAAAGCTCGTAAAGCACCTCAGTACTCTAAGCGATAAAATTATTACTAGTCATTGGTCATCGGTCATTAGTCATTAGTAAAGAGGACAAATGACGAAGGACAAACGACAAAAGACAAAGAGGAAACAACTATGCCTAAAGCTGACATTCATCCAACTTGGTATCCAGACGCAAAAGTCATTTGTAACGGCGAAGTCGTTATGACGGTAGGCTCTACCAAACCCGAAATTCACGTTGAGGTTTGGTCGGGCAATCACCCCTTCTTTACAGGAACTCAAAAACTGATCGACGCAGAAGGACGAGTCGATCGCTTTATGCGCAAATACGGAAAGATAGGCAAAACTTCTTCTTCTAAAAAAGAAAAATAGCGAGTTGATTGACTTTGTGTGCCCAGCAGAATTTCTGCTGGGTTAATTCTGTTTATAAGTCAATCAATTTTTTTATTAGGAGATGAGTCTTATGGCTGAAGCTTATTTACTCGAAAAATTACAATCGGTAGAACAAACTTACAAAGAATTAACCCGCCGTCTGGCCGACCCAGATATTGTCACCAATCCAGATGAGTTACAGCGAGTAACAAAAGCACGTTCTTCGCTGGAAGAGACGGTTGAGACTTACGATACTTGGAAAAAAACTAAGGACGACCTCGCTGGGGCAAGACAAATTCTCAAAGAGGCTGGCAACGACCCAGAAATGAGAGAAATGGCAGCCTTAGAAGTTGAGGAATTAGAAGAAAAGTTGTCTCAGTTGGAGAAAAAGCTAAAAGTTTTATTGTTGCCAAGCGATCCCAACGACGATAAGAACATTATGTTAGAAATTCGTGCTGGGACGGGAGGAGATGAGGCAAGTATTTGGGCTGGCGATCTGCTGAGGATGTACTCGCGCTATGCTGAGTCTCAGAATTGGAAAGTCAAACTCGTTAGCGAGTCGCTGGCAGATATGGGGGGCTTTAAAGAAGCGATTCTAGAGATTCAGGGCGATCGCGTTTACAGTAAGCTTAAGTTTGAAGCTGGCGTACACCGCGTTCAACGAGTGCCCGTTACTGAAGCTGGCGGACGAGTTCACACTTCAACTGCAACAGTGGCAATCATGCCAGAAGTTGAAGATGTCGATGTCGAGATCGATCCTAAAGATATCGAACTGAAAACAGCGCGTTCTGGCGGCGCTGGCGGTCAAAACGTTAACAAGGTTGAAACGGCAGTCGATTTGATTCACAAACCAACTGGAATTAGAATCTTTTGTACTGAAGAGCGATCGCAACTGCAAAACCGCGAACGGGCAATGCAGATTTTGCGGGCTAAGTTGTATGAAATTAAGCTGCGCGAACAACAAGAAGCTGTTACGTCCATGCGGCGATCGCAGGTAGGAACGGGGGCGCGATCGGAAAAAATTCGCACTTATAATTACAAAGACAATCGCGTCACCGATCACCGCTTGGGACAAAATTTTGCTTTGGTTGGGGCATTAGAAGGAGATATTGAGAATATCATTCAGACTTGTATCGCTCAAGACCAACAAGAACGATTAGAAGAATTAGCTTCTTCTCCCGAAACGGCTGGAGCGCTTAATAGCTAGAATACATCTAAGATCTTGCACCAGTATTAATAAACGCTCCTCGATTAAAATCACTGTCTCATATTTAAAGTCATCATAAGTGTTTCAGTCTATTGAAACTGAGATCTTGTACCATTCTCAATAGCCCGTCAACGATTTAAATCGCTGCCTCATATGTAAAGTCGTCTTTATACGACTAGATAAGTATTTCAGTCTATTTTAATGGACTTTATAGGTAAGACGGGGAATTAATTCCCCGGCAGTTATTGCAAAGAAGTGCAAGATATGAGTTGAAATAGACTTTAAATATATGGGTTCGAGAAATTAATTATAAGAGCGATTGTCGTCAATAGTGCAAGATCTTATTGACCACCTTTTTTACAAAATTATTGAAATTTTTCAGGAGTTTAAATAGTCATTATTAAATTTTTTAATGTTAATTTATCAATATTTATTGTTGCGATCGCGCATTTTTTGATAAATTAGTTTTGATATTTCTGGGAATATTTTCCAGTTTTGAGCATAGTCAGGAGATTCAACAAAAATAGCTAAAATATAAATATTTTTACCATCGTTAATATAGGCTACTTCCTGTCGAGTTTTAGAAGTCCAACCCGCTTTAGACGCAAAATAAACAGGTTGAGAAATAGTAGCAAAATATTCGCCTAAAAAACCTTTAATGGGATTAAAATAAAAATTCGGATCTATATTTTTCCAAGAACCCGATTTAATGATTTCAGTTCTATCTAGCCAAGCCATCATCTTTTGACTGGATTCAGGTGATAAAGCTCGTTTATTAGCAATTTCATACATTAATCTAGCAGCTTGTTGAGTTGAAATTTTATTGCGAGCTTGATTTTTAATATTACTACCTCGTAGCTGTAAATCTCTTCCTTTCGGTAGATCCATCATCTCTGAAGGAATTGGAAAAGTTTTATTGCTGATATTAATTCCTTGATAACCTGCTTTTTGAAAAAAACGATTAATCCAAGTTCTTTTATATAACCAATTTTGATACTGTATTCCTTTTAGTTCAGAACCCGATCTAGTATCAGTTATGTAATCGATAATACGGCTAGTAGCTTCATTATCTGATTCTTGTATCATTTTATCTAAATCTCCATCAAACATTCCTGGCTCTTGTAAAATACTGCTTTCAAATTGACCATATAAAGCCACCATCCAAAATAATTTAGCAACGCTAGCAGGAAAGCGAAGTTTATTTTCCTGATATCCTGCTATTTCACCTTTATTAACATCAATCAAACTGATCGATATTTCTTCAGTAGATAGATTCTTATTGCGAGCAAAATTAACTACATCATCAATAATTGATTGTAATTGTTTATTTTGCTGAAAATCTGGATAATCAATAAATTTATAAGCGATTTCTTGAATTGGTTGTTTTGGTTGCTGGAAAGATACAGGAGGTAAAATTTTAGAAGAATTAGATTCTACAGATTGAAGTGATTTATTAGACAAAATATTAGAATTTGTCGATAATAAATCATCTTTTTTTAATGAGCTAATAGCAGATGGAGATATTGACGGTGATGAATAAGTTGTAACTGATGTATCTTTCTTTTGTGTTAAGAATAATCCAATAAGAACAAAAATTGTTGCTACGGTATTTGCAATGACAAAAAATTGAAATCTGGCTCTCAGCGAGAAGCGTTTATCATAATTTTTTTTACGCTTCATTAAATTAGCTCCTTACAAACCTAAAGTTTTGATAATCAATTAATAAAGATTGATGACTAGGCTAAATAATTAGTCACTCGTTTCTATTTTTTCCAAAACCTTTTAACGGTTTTATATTCAGAAATTTTCCATTGACCATTATCTAAGCGAAGATTGTAACGAACAATTCTTTTATCAAATCCACTTGCATTAGGATCTATTCTTCCTTTTCGGTTATAAAGAGTACGCTGTTCTGTAATGACAACATCAATTGTTGCTGTATTTTCACTAGTTACAAAATTTTCAACAGAATCAATTTTTTGAACTCCGAAAGTGTAGTAAGAATTATTATTTTCCAGCCAATCTATAGAACTTTCTTGCCCATCAGAACGACTAATATTATCGTGATATGCCTTATCAGTAAGCACTTCAGAAGCTAAATATCGATTATAGGGAGGAGCAAAAACTTCACTTTTAGCGCTTTGCCATCTCTTAATTAAAGCAGTAGCTTCTTTCTGTGAAATCGATGAGGGTGGAGGAGTATATGATTGTGGAGAAGATTGATAGTTAGTTTCAGGTGCAAGTTGAACTATTAGTTCAGGAGTCGGTTGAATTGTGGGTTGAATTGTAGGTGAAGTAGTTGTTTTAGCCGTAGGTGATGGGGTAGGTTCAACAGCAGTTGATTGAGAATTAGACGAGCGATTTAGATAGTTATTCAGTACCAAAGCACCCATCATAAAACAACCAACCAGACTACCAGTAATTAAAGCTTTTATCCAATCTGGTAATCCTGACGCATTAACTGAAGAACGAACAAGCGTTACAGGTTTCTCAACTTCAGTTGGTTTAGACGCAATGACTGCTGTTTTTTGAACAGAAGTTTTTGGGGAAGTCGCTAAGAAATTAGTACCGATTGCCCTAACAACTTGAAGTGCCTCTAACATTTCCTTAGCCGTTGAAAAGCGATCGCGCGGATGAGATTGAATCGCTTTATCTAAAATCGCTGCCAATTCTGGACTTGTCGATTCGGCATCTTGTCGCCATAAAATCTCGCCGGTTGATGGGTCAGTATTAAATTCTTGCGGATACTTATTGGTCAATAAATAAATAGCTGTTAGTCCTAAACTATACAAATCGCTAGCATACACTGGTCTGCCAATACTTTGTTCGCTTGGCATAAATCCTGGCGTACCAATCACAATCGAATTGCTGTTGCGTCCAGAGGTGGTCACTACTGTCCCCATCGTTTCTTTAACCGCACCGAAATCAATGAGAACGGGTTGATTATCCGAACTTCGTAGAATAATATTCTCTGGTTTAATATCTCGGTGGACGATATGTTGAGCGTGGACGGTATCTAAAACCGATAAAATACTCGTTAGTATTTCTCGAACGAAACTTTCAATTAAAACGCCATCTCGTTCGACTTTTTCGGCTAAAGTCGTTCCTTCAATCCATTCTTGAACTAAATAGAATTGACCGGCTTCTTCAAAATAAGCATACAAACTAGGAATGTGAGGATTGCCTTCGCCTAATTTCTCTAAAATGACGGCTTCTCGTCCAAATCGTTGTTTGACTAGTTGATAGATTTGAGGGTCGCTGGCGATGGGAATCAGTTTTTTGATGACGCAACGACGTGCAGAAGGCAGATCTACATCTTCTGCTAAGAAGGTTTCGCCAAAACCACCACTGTTTAGACTACGGAGAATGCGATAACGATTTTTGAGCAGGGTTAGCATAATCAGAGGGGCAAAATTTTGTGTAGAGAGGCATTGATGATGTCTTCATCTCAATGTAAAATTTTGCCCATCAAAAAGATTCGTGGAAATGACGGATTTTTTAGCAATTTGTTGGTGACGGGTTCGGTAAATTTACGCAGATCTATTTTCGGTTTTAAGTAGATGAATTTAAATCAAATGTAAGATAGTGGGTATTGCTAACAAGTTTTTAAGCTAACTTGGTTTTTGCCCACCTACTTAATTGAGACGATTCTGCAAAGTAACTACTATCCGCCAATAATTTTAGCCAGGTCGATCGCGGCTTCTAAATGTAAATTATGTCCTCCAGCAAGCACGATTCGCGTTGCATTGGGCATTGCTTTTTGTTGAGCGGATAAGTCTTCTGGACGGTTAAAATCGCTTCTATCGCCATAAATAAGCGTAATTGGCGCTTTAATTTGTCGCAATAGTCCGAGATATTTAGCGCGATCGATTCCATTAAAGCCAATTCCCGTGCGAGTACGCAACAAAGCATCCCAACGCCAGCATACGCCGTCAACCTTGGATTCGGTAATGCGATCGGCAAGTTGCATTGCCAAAGATTCTGATAGCGTTGGAGTGGTTAGACGCAAACGTTCGGCAGCAGTGGCAACATCGGGGAAGATTTGATGTTCTTGAGGAGAGGCGAGATAATCTAAATGAGTGGTTAACTGTTCGATCGCGTTGTCTTCGTTAACTTCTGTGGGCAATACCGTTTCTACCAGAATAAGATTTTTTACCTTTTGAGGGCGAATGCTAGATAGCATTGCTGCAATAATCGAACCTAGAGAATGACCTACTAAAGTAAAAGGTTCGTTGCTTAGCTTTTCTGCAACAGCATCGATATCTGCCAAAAAGTCTAATAAATTATACGATCCTCCTTGACCTACGTGTTGCGATCGCCCGTGTCCGCGCAAGTCTGGTGCAACGACGCGATATCCTTGTTGCGCGAGACGCACTGCAACTTCATGCCATGCAGCGCCTTGTTCTAAGATACCGTGCAAGCATAAAACCAGAGGATTGCTTTCTTCTCCCCAACTACACAAACACAAATCTAATCCGCGAATGTTTACATAGTTTTCATTCATTACAGAAAGATTCTGTAGAGACGCGAAATTTCGCGTCTCTACGACTTCATTTGGTAGTTCGTATCCAAATGCGATCGCAACGCGACGGCTATTTTCTCCTAGTTGATGGGGTAGTTTAATATCTTTCCAAGCATTAGCTAAATTAGGATCGATTTCTTTACGCTTGTAGAAATTGGGATCGCCAACGGACATGGATTTGTCATGAACGCCATCGGTCATTCGCTGTCCTTCGTAGGGATTTAATAGCGAAGAATCAAACGGAATTTCTAAAAACTCGCATAACTCCTGCGTCGCTTTGGCGGGTTCTTTTACTAAATCTTCGTAACGAAGGATATGGCGGCGATTTGGTTCGATTTGCTCGAAGAAATCGAGAATATTTTGGTTGCTTCGCGTCCATATTTCTTCTGCAATTGCATAGGGATTTTCTTGTCCCGAACCAACTAATTTATCCATTCGCATCCGACAGAATGATTCTATAACTGAATAGGGATGGCGGATTAAATGAAGGTATTTTGCGCCTGTAAAGATTGCTTCTGCTCTTTCTAATGTCTCTCGATGAAAAGCATAGGTAGGGGATTTATCGACTAATAGGCGTTCTCCTGCTAGTTCTTGCAACATTGCATAAACTTCATGAATATTAGCATTTTGCTTGACTAAATCTGCAATTAATGCATCTGCGGATTGAGCGTCAATTCCCTGTAATTCCATCAAGGCGCGTTGCAATCCTTCGCCTAAATGAGAGAGTGCGAGTTCTTCATCTCGTTGCGCGATCGTATTGAATGGTAACAGGTGTAATTCTGGCGGAGAGCATAAATTGGGATGTCCTGCTAGCATGACTCTTAGTAATGTCGAACCAGCACGAGGACTAGAGAGAACGAAAGCTATAGCAGGAAGTTTTCGGTCGATTTTTAATGGTTGGTTATTGGTGGTTAGTTTCTGGTAATTATTTTTGAGTTCGCTAACTACTGAGGTTTGCGTCTCTACAGTTGATTGACTATTTCCATAACTCTTTTCAAATTCAGCAGCAAGATATTTTGCTAGCGCATCTATTCTGGGACGTTCGTAAAATTCTCTGGGATATAACATTAACTGAAGGTCGCTTTTAAGCTGATTAATTGCCTCCATAACCATCAGAGAATCCATACCTAAATCGAGAAGATTTTCATTAGGAGAAATGGTTTTCCCATTTAACTGCACGATTTGTACAAGTGTATTTTGCAAATAAGCCGTTAAAAATTCCTCGCGTTCTGTAATCGATAACTTTAACAGTCTATCAAAGATTTTCGATTGTTTGCGTTCGCGAAGCGCGGCTTGCCGTTCGCTTGTTTGTTCTTTTTGAGGTTTTACTATTTCAGGACTAATAATTTCATCAAAATAAGGAGACTCTATTAAGTCAGGAAATTGTTGTCTCAATTCTTCCCAGTTAATAGAAAGCACTCCGATTTGAGCCGTGTTTGTTGAAAGTAACTCAGGTAAACTATTTAATCCTGCTTCTGTTGGAATAGGATTAATGCCTTTAACAGCTACACGTTTAGTAGTTGCCATCCCATCGGAAAAGTAACCCCAGTTAATACTTAAAGCAGGAAGTTTTTGCGATTTTCGATAATGCGCGATCGCATCTAAAAACGCATTAGCAGCCGCATAATTTCCTTGTCCTGGCGAACCTAACAAGGAAGCTGCTGAAGAGAACATGACAAAGAAATCTAGCGGAATATCTTGGGTTAGTTGATGCAAATTCCAAGTTCCTTTGATTTTGGGAGCCATTACTTTAGAAAAACGTTCCCAAGACAATCCTTGTAAAATTCCATCATCTAAAACTCCAGCCGCATGAATAATTCCCCTTAGCGGTGGCATTAATAGTTCAATTTTTTCTAATACTTTGCTAACATCTCGCTTATTAGAAACATCAGCTTGAGTAACTAATAGCTTAACGCCTTGTTGTTCCAAAGCTTGCAAGGTATGAGTGACCGTTTCTGAAGGTTTATTGCGTCCGATTAAAACTAAATTTTTTGTCCCTTGTTCGACTAACCATCGAGCAACTTTTAATCCTAATGCGCCCAATCCTCCCGTAATTAAATAGCTGCCTTCAGAAGAAATTTTGTTACTTAATTGGTAATTTTGATGGCTACTGTTTGCTTTTGTTAATCTAGGAACATATCTCATTCCATTCCGAAAAGCTAGATAATTTTCTTCATCTTGATTAACTATCTCTTCTACGAGTTGTTCGATCTCTTCCTTCTTCGCATCGGAAGACAAATCGATCGCACCTCCCCAATATTCAGGATGTTCTAAAGCAATTACTTTACCTATTCCCCACAGAGAAGATTGCGCGATCGCAGGCGTATCTTTTTGAGATATTAGTTGAGTATTCTGTGTAACCAACCAAATTCGAGACGAGATCGATTGTTTGAATAAAGTTTGAATTAAATTTAAGACGCTTCCACAACCTAAGATTTGTGCTTTTTCTAAGGAAGATGGCGTTAATTTGTTAGGATTTGTATCCAAACTCCAGAGATGGATAATTCCTTTAAGCGATGGGGCAATTTTAGATATTTCTTCTTGAAAAAGACGTTCAAAATCTTCTGGTTTAGCTGGGTTGATTTCCCATCCAGAAAAAGTTTTCTTGGTCTTTTTGATATGTTTATAAGCTTCTCCAGGATAGATCGATATACAGCTTTGATTTAATTGTTGTAACTGTTTTGCGATCGCCTCTCCTTTTCCTTCTTTATCGGCAAAAATCAGCCAAGTTTCTGAGTTGCGATCGCTAGATGATGAATCTTTAATTTTTGGTTGAACTTTCCATTCCACTTGATAAAACCAATCGCGATCGATTCGTTGCGTTTGTTTAATTTCTAAACCTAGTAAAGATGTCTCTTTAATCCAATAACGTTGGCGTTGGAAAGGATAAGTCGGTAAATTCCAGATACGTTTCCGTCGATAGTCTTTATCAAACCCAACCCAATCTATTTTGATACCATGTATTGATAAAGTTGCTAAACTCGTGAGAATTTGTTGCCAATCTTCTTGGGGAGGACGCAAACTGGGCAAGTAAAAATAAGCGTTGGAATTTTGCCCTTGTTTTTCGCTTTCTAAAATCGTTCGTGCCATTCCCAACAAAGTTGGTTTCGCACCAATTTCTAACAAGATTTGATAATTGTGTTGCTCTAAAACTTCTATACTAGAAGCAAATTTAACGGGTTGTCGGACGTGATCGAGCCAATACTGAGGCGTAGTAATTTCTTCCCCTGCTAGTTCTCCTGTTAAATTAGAAACAATATCGATACGAGGCGTTGCGTACTTTATCTGGCTAACAACTCTCTCAAATTCTTCTAACATTGGTTCCATCAGAGGCGAATGGAAAGCATGAGAAACCTGTAATTTTTTTGTTTTGATGCTACGAGATGTTAACTCAGAAACTATCCGTCCAATTGCTTCTGATTCCCCAGAAATAACAATACTTTGAAACCCATTAATCGCTGCGATCGCAACTTTATTTTTATACGGTTCAATCGCCTTTTCTATCGTTGCTTCATCCGCCATTACCGATACCATTGCACCTGTTTGAGGCAATGCTTGCATCAGTTTTCCGCGATAAGCAATCAGTTTCAAACCATCTTCCAAACTAAATACGCCAGCGATACAAGCAGCAACGTACTCGCCGACACTATGACCCATAACCACGCTTGGTTTTATCCCCCAAGAAAGCCAGAATTGAACGAGGGCGTATTCTAAGGCAAATAACGCAGGTTGAGTATATTGAGTTTCATCCAAGAAATGTAGGGGAGTAGGGGAGTAGGGGAGTAGGGGAGAATTTTGACTTTCGACTTCCGACTCTAAAACTTGTGGGGGTGAAGCTTCAGATTTTGGATAAAGAATTTCTAGTAACGGTTTTTCGAGATAGGGTTCCAAAATAGCTGCACACTTATCTAAAGCCGCCCGAAAAGTTGGCTGAGTCTGATACAGTTGAGATCCCATCCCAACATACTGAGAACCTTGTCCTGTAAATAAGAAAGCAATTTTCTGGTTCATTCCCTTCTCAACCGTCCCCGATAAAACCCCAGAAAACTCTTCTCCTCTCCTAAAAGCCGCCAACTGTTCGCGCAACTGCTCGGACGAATTAGTTACAATAGCCAGACGACGATCGAAATGCGATCGCCCCACATTCGCCGTATAACACACATCCGCAACATCAACCCCCAAACTATTTGTCAAGTACTCTTCATAACACTTAACTAAATCTTGTAAAGCCTCCTCACTTTTAGCACTCAACGCAAAAACGTGACAACCCCTCCCGCCTTCGGCACCCTCCACCCCCCTCGTTCCCCCCTTGGTAAGGGGGGATGTAAGGGGTGAGTGGGGTTACCTCTCTGTGCCTCCGTGCCTCTGTGCGAGATCCTTCCAAAACAATATGCGCATTAGTCCCCCCCAAACCCAAAAAGAACTCACCCCAGCTAAAACGAGGTTTTTTCTCCTTGCGTCCAAGATTGATGTTGAATAGGAATAGAAATAGGCATTTCTTGGAAATCGATATGCGGATTGAGAGTCTCCAAATGAAGATGAGGCGGAATCTCCTCGTGTTGCAAACAAAGAACGACCTTAATTAAACCCGCAATTCCCGCCGCTGCTTCTAAATGACCGATATTCGTTTTAACAGAACTCAACCACAAATGCTGGTTAGGTTCTCGTCCCTGCAACAGAACCGCCTTAAGGGCATGAACCTCAATGGGATCTCCCAGAGAAGTTCCCGTCCCATGCGCCTCAATATAATCAATTTCTGCGGGAGTTACGCCAGCATTAGCCAGGGCTTGACAAATGACTGCTTGTTGTGCTTTACCGTTGGGTGCGGTCAAACCATTGCTGCGTCCGTCTTGATTGATAGCCGAACCGCGAACGATCGCGAGAATATTATCGCCATCCTTTTCGGCATCGGATAAGCGCTTGAGAATAATCGCCCCGCAACCTTCCCCGCGCACATAGCCATCGGCACTCGCATCAAACGTTTTGCAGCGACCGTTAGGGGACATCATCCCAGCTTGGGTAAAGGTTTGAGTTAATTCTTGGTCTAGAATAACGTTAACCCCGCCGACGATCGCGCGATCGCATTCCCCACTTTGCAAGCTTTTGACTGCCAGGTGAACGGCAACAAGTGAAGAAGAACAAGCCGTATCTACCGTTAAAGAAGGGCCGCGCAGATCGAAGAAATAAGAAAGGCGATTGGCTGCAATACTGTGGGCATTTCCCGTCCCTGCATAAGCATCGGTTTCAATTTGATGTCGCAGTCGAATTTGAGAATAATCGCTGCTGCTAATGCCGATAAATACTCCCGTCAAGCTTCCTGCGAGGCTATCTGCGGCTATGCCAGAACTTTCTAGGGCTTCCCAACTCACCTCTAGCAATAATCGTTGCTGGGGGTCCATTTCGTTAGCTTCGCGGGGAGTAATTCCAAAAAATTGAGGGTCGAATCGGTCAATTGATTCTAAAAATCCGCCCCAGTTATCGCCTTCCCAACGTCCTTTGACTTGAGTAATGGCATCTTTGCCTTCATGTAACAGTTGCCAAAAAGCGTCGGGGTTATTTGCGCCAGGAAAACGACAGCCTATCCCAATAATCGCTACTGCTTCGTGCGTAGCCAAGCGAGGAGGCGCTATACTTACCTGGCTACTTCCAACTACTGAATTGTCATCTTGTCCTAAATAGCTTGCCAGGGCTTCAATCGTAGGATAGTCGTAGGCAAGCGTCGGCAGCAATTTCCGTCCCAACCAGTCTTCTAATTCGGCACTCAAGCGTATTGCTTGTACAGAATCCAACCCATAACTAGCAAATGGTTCTCGAACGTCAATTTCGCTGGGCAAAAGCGCTAAACGCTGGGCAATATTATTGACTAACCACTCTTGAATTGCTTGTTGTTGCTGATTAATCCCCCTTGTCTCCCTTGTCTCTCTTGTCCCCCTTGTCCCCCTTGTCCTCCTTGTCTCCTTGTCCCCTTGCCGCCATTCGCCTACTACATCCAAATTTCCCTCTAAAAACCCGGCTTTACAGGCGTGGCGCTGAATTTTCCCGCTAGAGGTTTTGGGAATGCTGCCCGTTCTCAAAAGGGCGATCGCAAATGGTTGCAATTCATGAGTTTGAACGACTGCTTTACGAATGGCGCTAACCACTTCTTCGACATCGAGTTTTCTAATCTGCGTGCGCTTGACTTCATAAGTAATGACGAGACGTTCTTCTCCTTCGACATCGACAGCAAAAGCTGCCCCAGCAGAATCTTTAATCGCCTCATGGCTTCTTTCAACGGTAAATTCGATATCTTGAGGATAGTGGTTGCGACCTCGAATTATAATCAAATCCTTCAAGCGACCCGTAACAAAGAGTTCGCCATCTTGCAAAAATCCTAAATCGCCCGTCCTCAGAAATGGCCCTTCTTGAGTGTCGGTGACATAAGCTTTAAACGTTTCTTCGGTTTGTTTTTTGCGATTCCAATAACCTTGGGCAACGCTTTGACTCGATACCCAAATCTCGCCAATTTCATTGGACGAACATTGTTTTAGAGTCGCGGGATTGACGATAATAACCTTTTGTTCGTCGCCAATCTGTCCGCATCCAACTAAAGTAACATTTCCGTTTTCCGGTGCATCGGCACTAACGATCTGATTTTGTTCTAGCGCTTTACCGTCAAACGTTTTTAATATAGGCAGCGTTTCTTTAATCCCCCCACAAACCAGCAAGGTAGTTTCTGCCATGCCGTAACAAGGATAAAACGCTTCTTTGCGAAAACCGCAGGGAGCAAAAGCTTCGGTAAACCGTTCTATGGTGTCGGCGCGAACGGGTTCGGCTCCGCTAAAAGCTAAAGTCCAACTACTGAGATCTAGGGTTTCTCGTTGTTCTGTGGAGACTTGAGCGACACACATTTCGTAGGCAAAATTGGGCGCGCCGCTAGTAGTAGCGCGATCGCGCGAAATCGCCTGCAACCAACGCAAAGGACGCTGGAGAAAGGCAACCGGAGGCATCAAAGTCATAGCCGCTTGTACGTAAATCGGCTGCAAAATCCCCCCCAATCAATCCCATATCATGATAGGGAGGCAACCACGAAACGCCGATACTTTGGGCTGAATCCTGAAAATATCTCTCAATTGCGCGGGCATTTTGGATTAAATTGCCGTGGCTTACCATTACGCCTTTTGGCATTCCGGTAGAACCGCTAGTATATTGTAGAAAGGCTAAATTCTCTTCGTTAGGCGCGATTGGCTGCCACTGAGTTGCCAAATGCGTCTCAATGCGATCGGTCGTAATACAGTGTATGGATTCTGTTGAAAGATAGCTGGTCAACTTGCCTTCAATCGTACTCGCTAACGATTGGGTAGTCAGAGCGAAATCAGCCTCGGCATCAGAGATAATGGCTTGTAAACGCTCGAGCGAACGGTTGGCACGAGGCGGATAAGCAGGAACGGCAATAACACCTGCATACAAGCATCCAAAAAAGGCAGCAATAAACTCCAATCCAGGCTGATAGAGTAATAAAGCACGTTTCCCCGTGGCGCTTAGCGATTGAAGGTGCGTCGCGATCGCTCTGGCTCGTTCGTCTAGCTGATAATAAGTAAAGCTTTCCGTGACTGTTTCCCCATCGCCTAAAAAGGTGAAAGCATTTTTTTCAGATTGTGCTGACGCTCTATAGCTTAATAGGTCTATAAAATTGGAGAAGTTCCCGCTCATTTATCAATAGTAGTTATAGGTTAATTTTTCTAGTAGAAAGTATAGATAACCTATAACCATTTTTTATGGCGATAGGTTGCCGAGATTAATCGCGCGATTGCCTTCCTCTGTGCAAGAATAACTGATTGCAGGGGAAAAATACAGTATCGATGATGAAAAATCGATTGGGCAGTTTTCGCTCTAATGCTAACCTTAGCAATTTCTCAATCCGATCGCTTTTACTAGTGGGAGCAAGAATCGTTTTATTCCCCTTGGGCATTGTCGGGGTAACTTCTTTGATTCCAGTGGGTCAAACTCTCGAAGGGACAATTTTTCATCACGCTTGTACCAGTGCAATCTATCGGGAAGCTCAGCTACGGGAAACTTTTTTGGTGGCTTTTATTGATTCTACCTTAGTCGCTATTGTTGTTACGGCTTTGGCAATTTTTACTTCGACCTTGGCAGGTCATGTTATGGTTATATCGATTTTTTTAGGATAATCAAGGATTTTTACGGTTAATTGTGGCTAATGTAGCAATATTTACAACTAGACCTAAGTTAAGAACGGTACAGCTAGCTTTAGCTTTATATCAACAAGTTTCCCAATCGTTAATCGCGATCGAGATCGAGAATTATTTTAGCGACTGTAGGCATTAGTTTAGCGATCGCGATCGGTTAAAACAACTGATTCTATAGCCTCAGAATAACCAAAATTAAGAATTAAAAATTTTATCGATCGACTCAGAAAATTTTAAAAAATCCTGCAATTTTTTTGCCGTTTTTTGTCTTTACAATCTCCTCCTTAGAACATATTTCTCAGGAGAGATGAGAAGTTATAAAGACCCCTTTAAAGTGAAGAGAAATAAATTTATTAGATTACTCGAATCTATTAAAAAAAACTAGAAAGAGGTAAAATTTATGGCTTATACAGATAGACCAGGCAATAGAGTCGAGGTTCCTCCAGTGGTTGAAGTCGCTGAATATCACGATCGCGTTCGTTGGGGCCCAATCTTAGCTGGATTAGTCGTTGCTTTGAGTTCTCAGTTAATTTTATCTTCATTAGGAGCGGCGATCGGCTTGTCTGGTTTGGCTGGCTCCGGCGCGCCTCGTTCTAATGCGGAAGATGTCGGGTTAGGAATTGGGATCTGGTCGATTATTAGTTTATTGATTTCATTATTTATAGGCGGTTGGGTAACTGCTCGCGCTTGCGGCCCGATGAACCGCAGTACGGGTTTGCTCAATGGCGCGATTCTTTGGGCGACAACGCTGGCGATTAGCGCTTGGTTGCTCGCCAGTGGCGTAACTGGAGCCTTTGGAATACTCGCTTCTAATGCTGGAGAAATTGTTAACCAAGCTCAGCAAGGAGGGGTGAATCCACAAGGGATCGATCCAAACGTAACGGCTCAACAAGCAAGAGAGGCTGCTGGTAATGCAGCTAAGGTTGGTTGGTCGTTTGTCTTTGGTTCGCTACTAGGTTTAGTAGCTGCGTTGATTGGTTCTTCTGCTGGTACTCGTACCCGTCGTTCGACTAATGGGACGGTTCCGGCTAGAGACTATTAATTGAGCAAATAATTAATTCTTTTCTTTAACCTCTTTTTCATTCTGAAAAAGAGGTTTTTGAGTATGAGCAAGAGATATAAAGAATTAGAATTGTTGCGATCGCCCCCTTGCTTGAGTCAGAAAAACCGTTCTTACCGAACAATTGCTAGATGCGGCTAAAAGGTAAAGTCATTAAACCTACATAAAGCTTTCAGCATTAATCGTGCCAAGAGCTTATAGAATAATTTGGGTTTAACTACCGTTACTCAACTAGAGACAGCCTATGCCACGCCGCGACGATATCCATAAAATTCTACTTCTAGGTTCTGGCCCGATTATCATCGGACAAGCCTGCGAATTCGACTATTCTGGAACGCAAGCCTGTAAAGCGCTTCGAGAAGAAGGCTACGAGGTCATTTTGGTCAACTCTAATCCCGCTACCATTATGACCGACCCAGAAACGGCCGATCGCACCTATGTAGAACCGCTAACGCCGGAATTTGTCGAGAAGGTTATTGCAAAAGAAAAACCAGATGCCCTATTACCGACGATGGGCGGTCAAACGGCACTTAATATCGCCGTGACACTAGCAAAAAGCGGCGTATTAGAAAAGTATAACGTCGAGTTAATTGGGGCAAAATTAGAAGCTATTGAGAAGGGAGAAGACAGAGAATTATTTAAAAAAGCGATGGAACGGATTGGCATTCCCGTTTGTCCGTCAGGAATCGCTAACAATATCGAAGAAGCAAGGGCGATCGCGCAGCAAATTGGTTCTTATCCTTTAATTATTCGTCCTGCTTTTACCATGGGCGGTACGGGCGGCGGAATTGCCTACAACCAGGAAGAATACGAACAAATGGCGCAATATGGGATGGATTGTTCTCCCGTTTCGCAAATTTTGGTTGAGAAATCGCTGTTGGGGTGGAAAGAATACGAATTAGAAGTCATGCGCGATTTGGCAGATAATGTCGTCATTATCTGTTCGATTGAAAATATCGATCCGATGGGCGTACATACGGGAGATTCGATAACGGTTGCCCCCGCCCAAACCTTGACCGATAAAGAATATCAGCGTCTGCGAGATTATTCTAAAGCCATTATTCGCGAGATAGGCGTAGAAACGGGCGGCTCGAATATTCAATTTTCTGTCAATCCCGTCAATGGCGATGTTATCGTTATCGAAATGAATCCCCGCGTCTCCCGTTCCTCTGCACTCGCCTCGAAAGCCACGGGATTCCCGATCGCCAAATTTGCAGCTAAATTAGCAGTGGGATATACGCTCGATGAAATTCCCAACGATATTACTCAAAAAACGCCAGCTTCTTTTGAACCGACCATCGATTATGTTGTCACCAAGATTCCTCGCTTCGCCTTTGAAAAGTTCCCAGGTTCGCAACCTAACTTGACGACTCAGATGAAGTCGGTAGGGGAAGCAATGGCAATCGGACGCACCTTTCAAGAATCGTTTCAAAAAGCCTTGCGATCGCTCGAAATCGGTCGTTTTGGTTTTGGTTGCGACAAGCAAGAAACGCTTCCCTCTCTCTCTCAAATTCGGGCAAGTCTGAGAACTCCCAATCCAGATCGCATTTTTGCCATTCATAATGCCTTTCATTTGGGAATGACGGTAGAAGAAATTTACGAACTGACTGGAATCGATCCTTGGTTTTTGGACAAAATGCTGGAGTTAACAGCAACCGAAAAGTTTCTCAAACGCACTCCCTTAGAGGACATAACCGAAGACAAGATGCGTTTTATCAAGCAACAAGGATTTAGCGATCGCCAAATCGCCTTTGCAACTAAAATGAGTGAAGACGAAGTAAGAAGCTATCGCAAGCAATTAGGCGTAATTCCCACCTATAAACTCGTTGATACTTGTGCGGCAGAATTTGAAGCCGTTACGCCCTATTATTACTCATCTTACGAACCCAATGACTCGGAAGTCAAACCCTCCGACAAACGCAAAGTCATGATTCTTGGAGGAGGTCCCAACCGCATCGGACAAGGAATCGAATTCGACTACTGCTGCTGTCACGCGGCTTTTGCTTTAAGTAAAGAAGGGTTTGAGACGATTATGGTCAATTCTAATCCAGAAACCGTATCTACCGATTATGATACGAGCGATCGTCTCTACTTTGAACCCCTCACTAAAGAAGACGTTCTTAACATCATCGAAACCGAAAATCCCGAAGGCATTATCGTTCAATTTGGCGGTCAAACGCCCCTCAAACTAGCCATTCCCTTACAAGAATATCTAGATACTTTGTCCGACAACCAAGGACAAAGGACAAAGGACAAAGGACAAACGACCAAAATTTGGGGAACATCGCCCGATTCTATTGATATTGCCGAAGATCGAGAAAGATTCGAGCAAATCTTGCGTCAATTAGAGATCGGTCAACCGCCTAACGGAATCTCTCGCAGCAACAGCGAATCGATCGAGATTGCCAGACGCATCGGCTATCCGGTCGTCGTCAGACCTTCCTACGTCTTAGGCGGACGGGCTATGGAAATCGTTTATTCTGACGAAGAACTGAAACGATACATGACTTATGCCGTACAAGTCGAACCCGACCATCCGATTTTAATTGATAAATTTCTCGAAAATGCGATCGAGGTCGATGTCGATGCGCTGTGCGATGCTACGGGGAAAGTCGTCATCGGCGGCATTATGGAACACATCGAAGAAGCGGGCATTCACTCTGGCGACTCAGCTTGTTCGATTCCTCATACTTCTTTATCTCCCCAAGCACTGGATATTATTCGCCAATGGACGATAAAACTCGCTCAAACTTTAAAAGTTATCGGTTTGATGAATATTCAGTATGCGGTACAAGGCGAACAAGTTTACATTTTAGAAGCTAATCCTCGCGCTTCTCGTACCGTTCCCTACGTTTCCAAAGCAACGGGGGTTCCCCTCGCTAAAGTGGCTTCCTTAGTCATGTCTGGCAAAACTTTAGAATCTCTCGGCGTTATTTCTGAGTCCGTTCCCAAACACATCGCCGTCAAAGAGGCTGTCTTGCCCTTTGAGAAGTTTCCAGGCACAGATACCCTACTTGGCCCTGAAATGCGTTCTACGGGCGAAGTAATGGGAATTGACAGCGATTTTGGTAAGGCATTTGCCAAGGCAGAAATCGCAGCAGGAGTACGCCTTGCGACTGAAGGAACGGTGTTTATCTCAATGAACGATCGCGATAAAGTTTCCTCTGTTCCCGTGGTTAAAGATCTAATTGATTTAGGATTTCGAGTCGTAGCAACGTCGGGAACTCGTAAAGTGCTTCAAGAACATGGCATTGATAATGTCGAACTCGTTCTCAAACTGCATGAAGGTCGCCCTCACGTAATCGACTGGATTAAGAATAATTGGATTCAATTCATTATCAATACGCCTAGCGGCGAAGAATCCCTTGCCGACGGTCGGTTAATTCGTCGCACTGCACTAGATTACAAGCTACCTATTATTACAACTATTGCTGGGGCTAAAGCAACGGTTGCAGCTATTCGTTCTTTACAGTCAGAACCTCTAGATGTCAAGGCGTTGCAGGATTATATTGCGTCTTAAATCTACGGCACTCAATAGACTTCTTGCAAAACTCAAAAACGATCGTTCAAATTCAGGGAAAAGGGGAAAACATACATTTATCTTTTCCCTTTCCTTTTACAATTTAATTCCTAATACTTGAGTATGAGCGCCTCTTGCTTGCGTTACGCCAATCGTTCGTTCGGACGCTTCAATCATCGGTCTGCGCAAACTAACAACAATAAACTGTGCTTGTTGTGCTTGATGTCGAATCATTTTAGATAATTTTTCTACATTCGCCCCATCTAAAAACATATCCACTTCATCAAACGCATAAAACGGCGAAGGGCGATATTTTTGTAGAGAAAAAATGAAGCTGAGTGCGGTTAAAGATTTTTCTCCCCCAGACATAGAACTCAATCTTTGTACGGGTTTGCCTTTGGGATGGGCGACAAGATTTAATCCACCATTAAAAGGGTCTTCAGAATCATCTAATTGTAGATAGCCATCTCCATCAGAAAGCGTGGCAAAAATGTTTTGGAAGTTCTCATTAACGGCATCGAAAGCTTCTTTAAAGGAACGATATCGTAGCGTTGTAAAGTTTTCGACTCGTAATAATAATTCAGTTCTTTCCGCTTCTAAGGTTGCCAGTTTATCGGATAGTTCCTGCAATCTTTCTTGGGTGCGTTCGTGTTCTTCTAGCGCCAACATATTGACGGGTTCCATTGCTTCGAGGCGCTTTTGTCCGCTGCGAATTTCTTGTTGGAGTTGTTCGAGAAGTTGGGCGATTGATTTCGATTCTGCTTCTAGATTTGTTAAGGGAGGAATTTCGGGTAAAGGATCGGGCAGTTCTATTTTTTGTGCTTGAATCTGTGTTTGTAAGCTTTCGAGAGATGCTTGTTTTTCCTGTTGAGTTTCTTGAAGTTTTTGTATTTTCCAGGAAAAATTTTGCTGTTTCTCTTGTAATTCTCTTAATGTAACTTCAGCGCGATCGCGTTCTTGTTTCGTTTCTCCCAATCGTTGGGAGAGTTGTTTTAATAATTCTTCAGTTTCAGTAATAGCGCGATCGCTCTCTATAATCAAATTTTTAACTTCTGTTTTTTGTCTTTGACATTCTACCTCTTCTTTTTGATACACTTCTATCCGTCGAATCGAGTCGCTAATCTTCTCTTCTAGCTGTCGTTCTTTATTTTGAAAATCTTTGCAATCTTCTTGCGCTTGACGCAAAGCTTGTTCTCGTTCTTGTAATTGAATTTCTTGCGTTTTAATTAACGTTTGAATTTTTTGCCATTCGCTATGCGCTTGCGACTGTTCTAATTCTTCCAAACAACGCTGTTGCTGTTGTAATTCGGCTTCGAGTACGGGAAGTTCTGCCGATAAAATTTGTGTACCATGGTACACATTTTCGAGTTCTCGGCGATGACCGAGTAGTTGCAGGGTTAACTCTTCTCTTTGAGAAGTTAAACGCTGAACATCTTTTTGTAATTGTTCTAAGCGAATTTGCTGTTCTCTTCCTTCTTGCCTAGCTTCTGTTAAGTTTTGGGTTAATTTCTTGACTAATAACGATTTTTGTAGTGACTGTTGTTCGCCACAAGATAAAACCCGATCGATTTCTGCAAGTCGTTGTCTGAGGCTTTCAACTTCTTGCGAGTCTCCACTAGCGGACTTCCCAAAACGAATTGAAGAACGATTTGGTTGACTTCCTCCGGTCATTGCACCACTGCTTTCGAGGAGTTCTCCGTCTAAAGTGACGATGCGATTTTTGCCCAAGTGAGGACGCGCATCGTTGAGGGTTTCAAAGACAACGGTACTTCCGAAGACATAGAGAAAGATATTGCGATAGCGTGGGTCGCATTCAACTAAATCGACAGCTAGATCGATAAATCCCTTTGCATAGCGCATGGCTACCGTTTCATTAAAACGGGGAGGCTGAATTTTGTTGAGGGGGAGGAATGTAGCGCGTCCTGCCCGTTTTTGTTTTAATAACTCTATGCCTGCTGCTGCGACGCGATCGTCTTCGACAACGACATACCCCCAATCGTCCCCCGGCGGCAATTTCTAAGGCTAACTGGTAGCGGGAATCGACTTGTCCGAGTTGGGCAACTAATCCACAAACGCCAGATAGATCGGATTGCAGTATTATTTGAGTAGCATAGGTTCCTTGTGCCTCTTGTTGCGCTTGTTTGGTGGCTTCTAGTTTGTCGAGTTGGCGTTGTTTTTCCCGTTGTTCTTTGATGAGGCGGGTTTGGGTGTCTTGTGAGATGCTGCGTTCTTGTTCGGCGGCGGTTAATTGTTGCGCTAGGGTTTGAATGCGTTCTTGAGAAGCAGTATTTTGGGTAGATAAGTTAGCGATGTCGGTTTGCTTGGTAGCAAGTTCTTGTTCGGTGATTTGCAAGCGCTGACTTTGTTCTTCAATGGTTTTTTGAAGCTGGTTATGGCGTTCGCTGAGTTTGGCGTATTCGGTACGCTGGGGGTTAAGGGTTTGCTGGAGATAGCTAATTTTGCGGCTGAGGGCGGTTTGTTCTTGTACCCAAGCTTCGGAAGCCTCCGCGATCGCATTCGCCTGTTCTCGGCTTTTTTGCAGGGTTTCTTGGGCTTGGTTTCGTTGTTCTATAAGATAAGGAATTGTTTCTCGTTCGAGTTGGTTTTTCTCTTGCGTAACGCGAACTTGCGTTTGTCGATATTGTTCGCTTTCGCTGTTGGCGCGATCGCGATTCGTTTGGATTTGTTGCGTTTGCGTTTCTAATTCCTGCTGTCGCTGTTGGAGTTGGTGGCGTTTGGCTTTTTGGGTGGCGAGTTGGGAAGCAACTGATAGCTGTTCGTCTTCGCCTAATGCTTTGACGCAACTGTTGAGGCGATCGCATTCGCTACTTACTTGGCTAATTTGCACGGCGATTTCGTTGAGTTGTTCGCCTAGCTTAACTTTTTCGCTTTCTCCCGATGCAATTTGCGTTTGCAATTGCTGTTCTTTTTCTTGTAGCGATCTCCAAATTAAAATCGTTTCCCATTGCTGTTTTTCTTGAATACTTAGTTTTAATTTCTTATATTTCTCGGCTTTGATGCGATCCGATGCCAAACGTTCGAGCGATCGCTGTAATTCTTGTTCGATAAGCTGATATCGTTCTTCTCTATCTCGAACCGATTCGAGAGTATCTTTCGTTTTTCAATTTTGCGATCGAATTCTGCTACGCCTGCAAGTTCGTCGATAATCTCTCGTCTCTCGCGCGAGTTCATGGTAATGATGCGGGTAACATCCCCTTGCAAGACGACGTTATAGCCTTCGGGATAAATTCGCAGGCGATTTAATTGTTCGTGTAATTCAGTAGCGTTACAAGGTTCGCCGTTGATGTAAAAAGTAGAAGAATAGGTTCCCGCTTTGGTCACTCGCAAACGTCGCGTTACCGTCCATTCGTTACTGGTTATTGGATGGTGTCCGTTGTTGTTTTCTTGCGATTCCTCAGAAGAGGACAACTCTTGTATTCCTACCTCTGCTAGATCTGATAGATCGAAAGTGACAGAAACACTAGCTTCAGATGCGTTGCGATTGTTGCTATTGTTGTTATTGATTAAATCTGGCAAACGTTCCGCACGCATTCCTTTGGAAGTCGCCAGACCCAAACAAAATAATAGCGCGTCCAGGATATTCGATTTCCCAGAACCGTTGGGGCCAGAAACAACCGTAAACCCTGGTAGAAAAGGAACTGAGGTCGTACCGCCAAACGATTTAAAGTGGGATAATTCCACGCGCTTGATATAAACCATGCAATATGCACCAAAATGTGCTAAAAGGGTTTTGTTTTTGTATTAGTTTAGCAATAGGTGACAGGTTAGGTTTCTTAAGAGTTCCGCGATCGCTTTGACTTTTAAGTTATTAATTCATAGCTAATCTGCAATAACAATCTTATAAATTGCTTCTAGTCTAAAATTTAGAAAATTGTTACTAAAATTAAAACTGAGTGCGATCGCGAATAATTTATTTTCTGCGAGGCAAATGATTAACTCAACTGCGGAATTATTAACCGTCGCTCGCCAGCACGGTTTTCGACTGAAGGCAGAAAGCATAAAGCTCGACAAATCGGGAATCGATTTTCTGGTTGCTTTTGCCACGGATGAAGATGATATTTCGTGGGTATTCCGAATCCCTAGACGGTCTGATGTCATCGAAAGAGCGGTTTATGAAAACCAAATCTTAAATCTGGTACGCGATCGCCTCCCAATCGCAGTCCCCAACTGGCAATTAAACGCATCAGAACTGATTGCTTACCCCAGACTTCCTGGAACTCCTGCTGCTACCATCAATCCAGAAATCAAGAATTACGATTGGTACATCAAACCGCAGTCGCTTAGTACTACTTTTGTTGACTCGTTAGCTGAAGCGATCGCCGCTTTACACTCCATTGAACCCGACGAAGCATCCAAAGCTGGCGTTCGGTTAATACAACCGATAGAGGCACGCCAATCCTTAGCACAACAAATGGAGAAAACAAAAGAATTACTCGATATTTCTGATTTAATCTGGCGAAAATGGCAGAAATGGCTAGCTGACGATACCTATTGGCCGAAACATTCAGTATTCGTTCACGGCGATTTACATCCAGGACATATATTAGTCGATCGAAGCTATCGAGTCACTGGACTGATAGATTGGACGGAGGCTGAAGTTGCCGATCCAGCAACAGATTTTACTTTCTACTATTCTATTTTTGGAGCGTCTGCACTGTCTACCTTCCTTCAGCGATATCAAAAGGCTGGAGGTCGGGTGTGGAATCGAATGGAAGAACACATCGCCCAGTTGTCTTGTGCTTTCCCGGTAAAGATCGCGATGTTTGTGCTGCACACAGGTGAGGACACTTATTTAGAGCTAGCTAGAATGCTACTAAGCTCCCAAGAACAGCAATTGACCGAGCAATAAATCTTAGTTGCGTCCGAGCGAGCGATCGCCTACACTTAGCGCAGTACAAAACGACGAAGGAAAAAGCGATCGGGAAACTGAGATTCCCGTCCTGGTAAAAGGCGGTGGCGAATCTGTGACTCTGTAACCCAGACCTCATTTCCCGCTGTGGTTAAATTGACTGGAGAGATTAGATTTTCGGCTAAGACCTCAATGGGTTTGGGATTGGGTGCAGATAGATCGATTCGTAATAGACGACCATTGCCACTTTGAACAGACCCTTCGATCGCCAACAGCAATCCATTCGAGTCAAATTGCATTCCATCAGGATTTTCTAAGGGATATTCCAGCACAACTTCTTCAATCATTGCTCGTCCTTGGGGTTGAGGTGTGACCTCGAACATCTTACCATCGGAAAATTGATTCACGATTGCGCTACCATTAGCACTCAATGCAATTCCAGCGAGTCCGACCCGCCCTTTAAAACGCAAGCGGTTGTCTTCTATCCAAGTTTGAAGTTGAGTTGCGCCCAATGGTACATAGTAGATGCGGGGATGGTTGCTATCCGTGACATAAACTCCACCCTTAGCATCAATCGCGATGTCATTTCCAAATCCGCGATCGGGCATTTGCAGTACCTGTTTCACCTTACCAGAACTAACGTCGATCGCAAAAATACGATGAGGGCGGGGAGCCGTTTTGCTGTTGGGTTGAGTGCCGAGAAAGTCTGGAGAAGCTCCCCAGAGGATGCCACGAGGTTCGTCTAGTCTCAAACTCGTTGCCGCAAAGACCTCATCGTTTCCAGGAAATAAAGTTTCTATTTTTCCGTTAGGGGCGATCTGTAAGATCTGTCCGCTGGTGACAGAGCCAACATATAAAGTGCTGTTGCTCGCACGCGCAATACCATTGGGATACTGAAAGCCAGCAGGCAATTCGATGGGCGCTAGTTCTTTTGCAGAAGCAGCAACAGGATGCAGGGGTGACAGAGCGATCGCAACTGCCGATCCCAAAACAAACATTACATCTCGCCGTTTCATATTATTTCTCCATGTCAAGAAACACGATGTCCTGGAATTGCATATCCACCATCTACAGAGATGGTTTGTCCAGTGATGTACGAAGCTGCATCAGAACAGAGCCAGACAACGGTTTGAGCCACTTCTTCTGATGTTCCTAACCGATGAGCGGGAATATGATGAATAAATGGCTTAGCTGCTGCATCATCGGGATGAACGAAACGCCGAAACATCTCCGTATCAATGATGCCAGGGTTAATGTTGTTGATGCGAATGTTGTGACTAGCGTATTCCAAAGCAGCAGGTCTGACCAGGCCATCAAGTCCGCCTTTACTGGCTGAGTAGATGGTCGAGCCTACCAATCCGCCTTTTGCCAGCCAAGATGAATTATTAACGATCGCGCCACCACTTCCCTGTTTGAGCATTTGTTCGATTTCATATTTCATACACAGCCAAACTGCTTTTAGGTTAATTGAGATTGTCTGTTCCCAATCGCTTTCAGAAAGTTCGGTAATCGGTGCAAACTTACCTTCAGTTCCCGCATTATTAAAGGCAAAATCGAGACGACCATAATGTTTGACTGTTTGCTCGATTAGCGATCGAATCTTATCAGAATTCGCCATATCTATTTTTATGAAATAGGCATCGCCACCAGCGTTACAAATTTGAGTCACCACATCCTGACCCTTATCTTCACGACGAGCAGCAACGATAACCTTTGCGCCATATTTGGCAAACGCGATCGCAGCAGCGCGACCCATACCAGAGCTACCCCCAGTCACGAGGGCAACTTTCCCTTGAAAGTTCATCTTTCAGTCTCCTAGTGTTTGATTGTAGTAAAAATAATTAGTGTGCTTTGCTATCTAGTTCTTTTTCTAGACAATGCTTCCAGAAAATACAGTTGCGATCGCTCTCACCTGTTGCTTCAAGATATAGGTAATGTTTGACTTTCATCTCAATAACCTGTAGATGATGCGTCAGTTCCTCCAAGTTTTTTTTGACTCGCTCTCGATGTTCCTCAAGCAGGACAAGCCTTTCGCTAACCTCATTAGGACGCTGACGAACCAGATTTGCAAAAGCAAGCACTTTTTGAATGGACATTCCAGTTTCGCGTAAGCATACCAAAAACTCCAGCCAAGCAATATCCTCGGCTGAATATCGCCGATGACCATTAGACGCTCGTTGAATCGGAGCTAACAGCCCAACTTTTTCGTAATAACGTAAAGCATGGATACTGAGCTTTGTCTTCTGAGCTACTTGTTTGATGGTGAATTCGTGCGTCATTCTAAAACTATAAAAGCTAGAGTGCGCTCTAAGTCAATACCAGATATAGACAAAATTTTTAAATATGCGCCTGATTCAGGGCGATTTTTTTGAATATGCACCAAGGGTTAAGATTATTTTTGTGATTAATCGAGAATGCTTTGCTTTACATAGGTAACGGCAAGAGGTGTAATTCTTCGTTCGAGTTGCGATATGACAGCGCGATCGCTTTGAGTCCAGACTCTCGGTTGACCAAATACACTGGGTTGCAAAATCCCCCACAGTAATCCATCGCGACACAAATGAGCGTGAATCAAAGCTCTATGACCAAAGCTTTTTCGCTCGAATTCTACATTGACGACATCAGGGCTAGCCGTCTCTATATCTTCAACATAAACAGAAGGTTTAGTTTGCAAGGCTGCTGCAAAAAGAGGATCTTCTTTGGGTAAAGATTCTGGCTCTTTTCTTAAGTCGTCGTGTCCAACGTTAGGGGCATTAGGATTGCGACACCAACAATAAGCAGTCTTCCCAATATTATTTTTTGGATTGCGTAGGTAAAGAAAACAGCGATCGCATTGCAGAACTTCGCATAAAACTGGTAGTAGTGCAGAAAAAACAGCATCGGGTTCGTTATGATTTGTCAAAATCCTTTCTAAAGAGTCGGGTAAAGCTTGCATTTTTAATCTCCATCATTAATCGTGAACCACAAGAAAACAGAAAGGCTCGAAATATTGTTCTTCAACTGAAGTCGATCGAAAGCATCAATTTGATATCTAACTGTTGCGCTCGGTAATAACGATAGGTTATTAAGCCATATCTAATTTGAAATAAAAATCCTGTGAGTTGATTTTAATATTGATTTAAGGATTCTTAATGGGAATCACAAAAAATTTAATTCTCCATCGAACGTTATTTGATGAAACGCGATCGAAGTAACACAATGTATCCTAATCCTAACAATTCTCATTCTGGAATTTCCCGTCGCAAAGCGATTCAAACAATCGGACTTGGAGCCGCCACCACTATCTTTACAGCCTGCGCTCTCAATAACCAACAAGCAACGAGTCAGACGGGGCAATCTAATGCAAATCAGTCATCGGAGATGATTACCAAAGAAATACCGCGCACAAAAGAAAGAGTTCCTGCAATCGGCTTAGGAACCTTTCTAACCTTTGATGTATTAGCCGAAAAGCCGCGCGACAACCTTCAGCAAGTTATGCAGCGTTTTTGGGATGCAGGAGGACGTATGGTAGATGTCTCGCCACTTTACGGGATGTCAGAGGCAAATGTCGGCGAGTTTTCACAGAAGCTCGGCATTACCAATGATATGTTTGTTGCTAATAAAATCTGGGCGACTGGTCAATACTTGGGAGATAGAAGTCAAGCGCAGAGTCAGTTTGAGCAATCCACTAAAGAACTGTCGCGCGATCGCATGGATCTAATGCAGGTTCATAGTCTGGTGAATGTAGATGTCATCGTTCCTTTGCTGCAAGCATGGAAGCAAGAAGGTAGAATTCGCTATGTAGGTGTCACCCATCACGAGCCAGTGTATTTTGCACCTATCGAACGATGGATTGAGAGAGGTAATCTGGATTTTGTGCAAATTCGCTACTCGATCGCGCAACGGGAAGCCGAAGACAGAATCTTACCAGCCGCCGCAGCGCAAGGAACAGCAGTCTTAGTCAATATGCCCTTTGAGAAGGCGCGTCTATTTGAATTGGTAAAAGGACAACCGCTACCCGATTTTGCCAGCGAGATTGGCTGTGAAAACTGGGCGCAGTTTTTTCTCAAGTATGCAATCTCCCATCCTGCCGTCACTGCGGCTATTCCAGCTACCACGAATCCCGACCACGTAGCTCAGAATATGGGGGCACTAAGAGGGTCATTACCCGATAAGGCGATGCGAGATCGCATGGTGAAACACATGGAAAGCATTCCCGGTTTTGACAAACTCACCCAAACCTCTTGGTATCCCGGAAAACAGTTCGCCGGACTGGTTCGCCTGCCGAATCCACGCCCAATCAGTTGAGATAGTTATGAGCCAAAATCTTAAAAAGCGATCCCAGCAAACGATCCCTATTCTAAAACACTGTCTAAAAACACCATTTTGGATGGGATTAGGACTGGTTATCGCGATTGCTTTTACACAACAAACTCTTATTTATGCACAATCTTTTTCTCAACTTCAATTGCATCACGTCACCCTTTCAGTTAGCGATGTGGATCTCGTTTCTCAGTGGTATGCTGACATACTTGGATTTAATATTAGGGATCGCTTTACCCTTACCCGTCCCGATGGCAGCAAAATACAGGTTGCCCGCGTCGAAATCCCTGGATTGAGGATGAATATTTCGCAATTTGATGGTTCTGTATCGCCCAACCGTAATGGAGAACGTCAAGGATGGCGGCATATTGCCTTTCAAGTCGATAGTGTCGATGACAATTATCAGCGTCTGCGCGATCGAGGAGTGCAGTTTCTAGGGGAACCATTTACCTATAATCCACCAGGATATCGGATTGCATTTTTTAGAGATCCTGAAGGCAACATTTTAGAACTTTATCAAGATCTCTAGTGTTTTTGAGGAATTTATTCGAGCCATATTTGGTTGAAGATGACACTTTTATGTCATATTCGCTGTTTAAACTGAGATTGATATGACTTTCTTCCGAAAAAGGAGATTTTCAATGAATCAACTTCTTGACAAAAAAACTGTAATCACTGGCAGCAGTGAAGGAATCGGATTTGGCATTGCTGAAGCCTTTGCTCGCAATGGTGCTGATGTTTGGTTGGTAGGTCGCGATGTAACCAAGCTACAGCAGTCACAGGAGAAGTTACAGACATATAACATTAACGTGCAAACAACCGCGATCGATCTGTACGCTGAGGGAGCTTCTATGCAGCTTGCCGATACGATTTGCCAGAAGTGGGATGCTGTCGATGTTCTAGTTAACAATGCTGGACTTTCCATCTTCACGCCTTTTTCAGAAGTCTCCCCAGCAGAGTTTGAGTCGCAGTTAACCCTTAATGTTCGCGTTCCTTATCTATTTACTCAAGCACTGCTCCCACAATTACAGTTAGCGCGCGGCTCGATTATTAACATCTCTTCGTATTTCGCTCAACGGGCGATTCCAGTGAGACCATCTAGTGCTTATTCACTCACCAAAGGAGCCATTAACTCTTTTACTAAAACACTTGCTTGTGAGTTAGGTTCTACAGGGATTCGCGTCAATGCGATCGCGCCTGGTGCAACTAGAACACCACTTCATGCTCGCAATACCCAAAAGTTATCTCCAGAAGCCAAGACAAGATTGGATGAATATCTGCAAGTATCCTATCCTCTCAATTCAATGGGCGAACCAGAAGATATTGGCAACATGGCAGTGTATTTAGCTTCTGATGCTGCCAAATGGATAACAGGTGCAATTTTTAATGTCGATGGTGGATTGACTACGAACTGATCGATGTCACTCCTGTATCACATTTGCTTATTAGCCTAAGAGTAGTAGTCTGACTTGAACCTCTACATAAAGCATTTTAAGTGAGAAGGAGATAGTACTCGTGAATCGCCAGCAATCAAGTAATTCAAGCAGTAATGTCGATCATGATCGCCTAGATGGTGAAGGCGAAATGAAAAAATTACCTGCATCTCTAACTAGCAGAGTAATTACAATTCTCGGACTTTGTTCTTTAGCTGCGATTATTGCGGTTATGTTGTTTACTAGCGAACGTAACGGCCCTGGATCGCAACTTCTCACTGCAACTACTGAAAATGCTGCCAATACTCCAGTTTCTGATGTGGATGCGATCGCTCAAACAACTCAACCCGATGCAAAGCCAGATGCTAGCAGTCAGTGTGTTGCTACCGAAACAATGCCTGGGGGTGACAATTTCTATGTTCCCAATGCACCTATCGTTGAGAATTTAGGCACTGGACTTATCGTTCGAGGTACAGTGCGAGAGGCAGGAACTTGCTCTCCCGCCCGCAATGCACGCATTCAAATCTGGTTAAATACCGCACGAGGCGGTGAAGGCGATCCAAGTAATCGAGGAAGCGTCATGACCGATGAAAATGGACGGTATCGACTGGAAACATCACCTGTTGTGTCGCAGTTTGGACAACCTCACGTTCATATTGCCTATGATGACGGTGCCTATGTACCGCTTTTCCTGCGAGCGGTAATGGAAAATGAAAATGCTTCGAGTTTTACCGTCGATTTTTTTCTAGAGCCTAATAATAATGGATAAACCCCTGCAAAAATGGCTCGGACAGGTGGTGTTTGCAGCCCTCCTCATGCTGCCGACGCTACTTGCTGCATTAAGTCCATTACAAACTGGACGGGCAACAATTTGGCTCTTGGGGACTCTAGCTGGCGTGTTGTCCTTGAGTTTGATGGTGGTGCAAGTCTTCCTCCCGACTAGATGGCTCAATGCCTTAATTGGCGGGAATAACTGGCGTTGGCATAGCATTCTGGGAGTTAGTGTTACTGGACTCGCGATCGCTCACGTTTAAAAAATTTGCTCATGAAAGACGTTCGACCAACTTTCACACCGAATTCTACAGCTATGGTGAATGCTCCACTTGTGGTTGCTGTACTATCGTTCTGTGGTTTTCTCATTCGCTTTCAAGTCTTTATGGCAATTCCACTAGTTCCTGTGGTGAGCCAAGCATTTAATGTATCTGAGTTATCAGCCGCCTGGGTAGGAAGTGCATACAGTTTCGCATACGCCACGGGTTTTCTACTCTTCGCACCGATGTCTGACCGCTATGGTCGAAGAACGATCGTTCTTACAGGACTTCTTGCTTTGATTCCCCTGACTTTTGCAGCAGGAACCAGCCCCTCGTTTCAAATTTTGATTCTATTCCGGGTTCTTCAGGGGTTTGCAGGGGCTACCTTTGTGCCAACGGCTCTTGCCTATATTAACCCTCTTTTGTCACTCTCCGAAATCAATTCATAATAAATAAGTTAGTTTACCCAGAAGAATAAAAGGGTTGAAATTGATTCATGCTCTCAATAAGCTGATGAAATCCCAGCAATAAACGACGTG
>JAAUUT010000232.1 GCA_012031035.1 Candidatus Altimarinota bacterium
ATCGCGATCGCATTTCTTAACTTTGTCTCGCGCCCCCATCGCCGCTGCAACTGCAAAACAAATGGTAGTCAATTATCCCAATCTCTCGCAACTCAATCCCAATCGCAATGCAACCCGTGCCGACGTTGCTGCTTTTATCTATCAAGCCTTAGTTAGCGAAGGACAAGCCCCACGAATCCAATCTTCTTATATTGTTTCTAGCATAGGCGATCGCCCCATTGATGAAGAACCCATTGAAGAAACTGCTGTAGTACCAGCAGGCACTAAAATTCCGGTTTCCTACGAAAAAAGAAAAAAATTCTTTTGATGAAAGATGAAAGTCTCGACGTTACGCTAACTGTCGCCAGAAACATCAAGAAATCTAACGGAACCGTGCTTATTCCGGCTGGGTCTAAAATTACCGGAGAATTACAACCCGCTAATGGCGGTACTCGATTTGTTGCCCAGGAGTTAACTTTACCCGATGAAACAACTTTAGATATTAATGCCACCTCTGGAATTGTTACCGAAACAGAAACAGTTAGTCGAGGGATTGATGTCAGCAAACTTGCCAGAAATGCAGCTATTGGAACTGCGGCTGCGGCGGCGATTTCTGGGATTACTGGAGATAAAGCGATCGCAACTGAAGAACTATTACTCGGCGCTGGTGCGGGGGTTTTAGCAACGCTAATTCCTCAGTTTCTAGGCGATAACAAAGCCGAACTAATTGTTATCGAACCTGCAACTGATTTAAGATTGACTTTGAGAGAGGATCTGATTATCGAGTAAATTAAATTTCTTGTTCTTCTTTGGGGAAAGGGAAAAGTTAAGCAAGTCATCATAAATAAACTCCGTACGTTTATTGAGTGCATGTAGATTTATTCTTACCTATCGATAGACTAGTTTTATGAGAGTGCTGTTATTAGAAGATGAACCCGACTTGGGTGCTGCTATTAAGCGAACTTTATCTCAAGAAAAATATATTGTCGATTGGGTGAACGACGGAACCGAAGCCTGGGGCTATCTAGAAAGCCAATGGACGCAATATACGCTAGCTATCTTCGATTGGTTAGTGCCGGGGTTATCAGGATTGGAACTACTGCAAAGGTTACGTGCAAGGAACAATCCGCTACCCGTCTTGATGCTGACTGCTAGAGATAGGATGGAAGATAAGGTGGTGGGACTCGACGCAGGAGCAGACGATTATTTAGTCAAACCATTCGGCATGGCAGAATTGCTAGCTCGCTTACGAGCCTTGCAACGTCGAACGCCTCAGATGCAACCACAACAACTACAGGCAGGTAGCCTAAGCTTAGATTATGGAACCCGAACGGTTTATTCTCTGACTCCAAACGGTGATAAGCAAGTCGTTACACTGACTAAGAAGGAGTTTCAGCTACTAGAGTATTTCATGACGCATCCAAACCAAGTGGTTACTAGCGACCAAATTCGCAATCAACTTTGGGAGATGGGGGCAGATTCCTTTAGTAATGTTGTAGCGGCTCAAGTACGCCTACTGCGACGCAAACTGGAATTATTTGGCTGTGGAAATCTCATTGAAACCTTACATGGTCTTGGGTATTGTCTTAACCTAAATAACCATGCGTCAAAGCAAGCTCTTTAACCAAACTCGTGCTTCTTTAGCTCTCTCCTATGCGGGAGTGATGGGCGCGATCTTGAGTTTGTTAGGGTTTGGGGTTTACGAAGCAATATCTCACGCTCATTGGGTAGCTCTAGACAACGAATTAGAGTCGGTAACAGGGACATTGCACGACAGCTTAGAATTAAAACTCAAGCAACCGGGACGTTTGGAGCCGATTGTCTACGAACTTTTACCTAATCTCTGCCTGGTGGGAATAAGTTGTGCAAAAGAGCGATTCCCTACGGGAGCGATACGCGGAGCGCATCCCGAACGCCACGTCCTCAGCGCGATTAGTCAAGGCAATTACTACATCCGTTTATTTGATACTTCTGGGCGTTTAGTTGCGATTGCGGGAACTTATCCAGAAGGACTGCCTCAAAAGTTTAATAAAGAACCTTGGCAAACTTTATCCGATCGCTTTGGCAACGATTATCATCAAATTTCTGTATCTTTACATACTCAAGACCGAAAAGATTGGGGATACTTCCAAGTTGGGCGCTCTCTCAAAGACTTTGAAGATTATCTCGGTAGAGTCAAATGGGCGCTGAAATTGGGATTGCCCATCTCGTTAATCGTGGTTGGCGGCGCTAGTTGGTGGTTAGCTGGATTAGCCATGCAGCCCATCTATAAATCTTATAAGCAAATAGAACAGTTCACTGCGGATGCCGCTCATGAGTTGCGAACGCCATTAGCTGCTAGTTTAGCAACGGTAGAATCGGCTTTATTGATGCCTTATCTAGAAGACAAGGATGCACGCGACGTACTGACAACTATCGAGCGTCAAGATCGTCGGCTGACTCAGCTAGTTGCCGATTTGCTGCTGTTAACTCGCATGGACAAGCAACCCGCGCCTCTACGTCGTCAATTGTGTTGTTTGAATGACTTGGCGAGCGACTTAGTAGAGGAACTGGCTACTTTAGCAATCGCTGCACGGGTAACGTTAACCCTTGAGGTACACTCGGCGACGACCCTAAAAGTTTTTGGAGATCTCGACCAGCTTTATCGCTTGGTTTCTAATTTAATCGTCAATGCGATTCAATACACTCCTGCAAGCGGAACAATAAAGGTGATTTTAGAACGCAGCGACCGTCATGCAACGATCCGGGTTCGCGATACGGGGATTGGCATTGCACCATCCCAGCAGAAACGGATTTTCGATCGCTTTTATCGAGTCAATAGCGATCGCTCTCGTCATACGGGGGGTTCTGGATTGGGGTTAGCGATCGCCAAGGCTATAGCCTTGACACATCACGGCATTCTAACCGTGCAAAGCGAATTGGGAAGAGGAAGTACTTTCACGCTTCAGTTGCCTTTAGCTGTTTTCTCAAAGAAAAAGCATGGAAAAATTTTTGAGAAGGGGGTTTGAGTAGCATTCGTATAGAAACTTACGCTAAAGGCATTACATAACTGCGGGATGATTTGTCTCCTTCTCTTACAATTATTTAAAATATTTATTTCTGTTTACCATCTACTGACTGCCGATGAAATTTTCATTTTGAATAAAAAAAAGCGGCGTTGGTGAATGCTGGTATGAAATCCCCTCATCCCCGCCCCTTCTCCCACAGGAGAAGGGAGAGCTTGTTCCCTCTCACCGGACGGGAGGGAGGGTGAGGTGAGCAGTCAATTCATACTTTGATTCACCAACACCAAAAAAGCGATCCCGGTTAAAGTTTTCTAACCCAACTTATTACTGCTTATACCAAGCTTGTCGCCACTGTTTCATTCGATCGATCTCTTTTTGCTGTGAAGTCAAGACATTTTTGGCAAGCTGTATCATTTCTGGACGTTTGGATTTACTCAGAAGATCTTGTGCCATCGTTAGTGCACCTTCGTGATGGGGAATCATTGCATTGAGAAAACGCAAGTCAAATTCAGCATCGGCTTTTCCTAGATCCATATCCATCTGCATTGCTTTCATTTGTTCGGAAGACATTGCCATCATGTGACCCATTTGGGAGTGCCATGCCATCGGCGTATCGTTTGCTTGGGGATACCAGACTTTTCGCCACTGTCGCATCTGTGCAATTTCTTTCTCTTGTGCCTCGATAATCTCGTCTGCTAGCTGTTTCATTTCGGGGCGAGTGGATTTCTGCTGTACTTCTTTTGCCATCACTACTGCGCCTTGATGGTGCAGGATCATCGCATCAATAAACCGTAAATCGTAGTCAGCATCAGCAGGGCCTAAATCCATTTCCATCATGCTATGGTTCATGCCACCACTGCCATTCATCATAGAACCGTCGTGTTCCATTTGTTTATTGTTAGCTTCGGTAGCGGCTGGATTTTGAGCGGTACTGACATCTTGGTTAGAATCAGAACAGGCTGTTAGCATTCCGCCAAGAGCCGTGCTTGCCACTAAAGTCAATGCCAAAAAGCCTTTTTTCAGGGATAAGAGTTGCATAAAGTTGAAAATTTCTCGAAAAGATTCTTTGTGCTATTTTTAAATCTCTAGTTAACTAGAGCAATGGTTCGGACATTTTAGAAAAAAAAGACAAAAAAGCTGTCCATCAGATAAGGTAAAAGTGTTGAGCGATTACCACCAATGGACAACATTAGAACAATTATACGAAAACCTACTGGTTT
>JAAUUT010000233.1 GCA_012031035.1 Candidatus Altimarinota bacterium
ATTCCATCTGTTTCGTTACCTACTCGGATGTAGCCGGACTCTAACGAGCCTTTTCCTTGAGGGTCTGGGGTGGAAATCCCAGAGGGGAATCGGTTCCCCGTACTAATCGACCAATACAGGTCGCGCTGACTTCTACCTTCTCATCCGGCAACGCTCGCGTCCACGTCGGTTCGTAATTATAATTAGTGGGAGCTTGTAACCATTAATTACGAATTACGAATGATTTTGGTCACAGGGGTTCTAAACTGTTGCTATGAGGTGGGCTAAAGCTAAACCTGGTCGCTGATTTAGGGTATCCATTGAGGTTTAAAACCAGAGTCTAACTCTTCAGGAAGAACTTGCGGAGGTTTAGTGCCTGTCTGAATGGTTGCGAGTTCGGGTAAAGTTAATAACCATAGACGACCGCTTACAATAGCTTCTCCTTTCTCTGTTGCAATCTCTGTATTAGAATTCGAGAAAGTAGTTGCGATCTGGTCGAATAATAACGCAATGCCATCGGGAGACATACTTATCTCAACATCTTGATAATTAGGCAATACTAGTAAAGGAATCTCTTTGGTTGTTTCGAGGTCGATCGCAGCAAGATAAGCTTCTTGATTGACTTGTTGTTCCTCTCGCTGCACTAATCTTAACTTAAGACAGTAGAGAATTTTTTCTTCGCGGGGTTCTAATTCACAGTTGACAACGGGAGCAAGGGTTTGAAATAATTCTTTGGCTGTACCGTCTTCCTTAACGAGTACCAGCGATCGCGTGTAATCTAAATTATCTTTCACCATAAATTTTTGCGACCCATCCTTAGAAAACCCGACAATTGTTTCATATCCGGGAAAAAATTTGGTTTCGCCTGCTTCTGGGTTTAGAGGAATCATTGCAATACCGCCTCGTTGTGCTACTGCAACTCGATTGCCATTTGGCGCAATGAGAAAATTGTTTCCAGGCAATCCTAACGGTCTTGGCGATTCTTCTTCAGGGATAACCCACAAACTAGATTCAGCGGGATTGTTGCGATTAATTCGACTAACAACAATAGTTTTTCCATCATTCGATAAATCGAATTTGAAATTTTTATAAGCTTTCGCATCTAAAACAAGCTTAACTTTTCCCAATCGTTCTGTTTTTTTTGCTCCTTGAAAATTGAGTCCTGTCGTAACCGTATAAAGTTGTTGCGTTTCGAGTCTTTGGTTGCCTCTTCCTCGCTCAAAAAGCAGAAAAAAGAATTTTGTTACTGTTAGGATAAATTTTAAAATTGGTAACGACTAGATCGCGAGGGGTTAATGCAGCTTTCGTTTTTTGCGTGACATTTACTAAGATTAATTGCCCCCTTTCTTTATCGGCTAACCCCATGTAGACCAAAGCGCGATCGCGGCTTTTAAATACCTCAAAATAAGGCTCTATTTCGCGATCGCCATCTAAGCTTTTAGCATCTTTCAAGATGATTTGATAATTATTGCCATAAATTGGCAACTCGGCTAAAGTATAAACTAATTTTTCACCTATCCAGTGAATTTTTCCGGCTATTGAAGGCGCGATCGTTAGATTTTTTTCAATGCTTTCGCGATTGACTGGGCGATTAAATTTTATCGAAAACCAACGATCTTGTACGCCAATTATTTTATTTTTCCAGCTAAATTCATTAACGCGCAAATCAACGCGATCGCCTTGCCAAAGAACAAGAAAAATTAATGCAAATAAGACTAGAATTGATGCTAAAACAATCGAATCGAAACGCTGAAATTTCTTTTTAGGAATTAATTGTGGTTCTTGAGCAGTCATTTTGAATTATAAATTCTGAAAACAATTCAAGACAATTATTAACCAAAAGTGGAGCTATTCCATCCCCACATCATTCCCTCAGAATTATTAAACTCAATATAAACTCTATTTTTAGGCACGCCGAGGGTATCTTGAATTTGTTGACAAAAGTCTTGGCTCATGGTTTTAGTTTGTGCGGAACTCATTTTGCCAACGCTTTTTATTTCGATATAACATACCGGATCGAACGTTCCTGCAAAACTCATTTTCAAATCTGGCTCAAAAGATGTCATCACATAAGATTCCGATTTTCCTAAATGCTTTGCCAGCTTTTGCGAAAGACTTTTGAGTAATTCCTCAACAACCCCTGCATCTGGTGCAGCAACAGACGATTGAACTTTAATTAAAGGCATGATTCAATGATTGATAACTAGCAATCGGCGATCGTTATACATTCGGCAAAGAAGTAAGGAGAATTATAAATTTCATAATTCATAATTCATAATTCATAATTCATAATTCATGATTATCCTCCATATTGCCAACCCGTAGTTTCTAATAGCAAAGGTTCGCCTTGGCGGTGGATTCCAGAACCAATTACCTCGCCGACATAAACAGTATGATCGCCTTTTTCTACAGTCCCGACAACTTTACATTCGACATAGCCGAGGGAATCATTAATAATCGGGCAGCCTGTTTCTGCTCCTTCGTAAAATTCTACCTCTTCAAACTTGTTACCAACGCGACGTTTGGGCTTAAAAAATTGAGCGGCTAAATCTTTTTGTCCTGCTTCTAGAAAACTAATGGCAAATACCCCACTTTTTTTAATCATTTCATGAGATATCGAATTATTTTTCACGCAATTAACAATTAATGGTGGTTCAAAAGAAGCTTGCATCACCCAACTTGCTGTAAAACCATTCATTTCTTCCCCATCTTTCACCCCACAGATATAGAGTCCGTGAGGAATTTTGCGCAGCATTGTTTTTTTTGCTTGTTCGTCTAGCAAAGTTTTTCTCCCATAAATTTTGTCTCTCGAAATTAGTGTATCAACAGAAAGTTAAGATGCGATCGCTACACTCTAATTCATCTTGGCGATCGTTTTTTCAATGTGTATGGCTTTTATACAATATCCTACTCAAAAAGATGAGAATATTTTCTATTTAGAACCTCTTACAACATCGCCATGACCATCACTATTTCAGAACAAGCTTTTTTGGAACTAGAAGACGCTCAAGAAACTACCCAATACGACCCGTGCGACCCGTTGGATACTATTTGGAATATCCCCAAGCAATTAGGACAGGGATATTATCGCCGTATAGAACTGCGATCGGGATTAGAGCTAGAAATCTGCAATATCCGTCAGCGCGATCGCGTTATTGTTGAAACACCTGAAACCCCAAATGAATTGTTGACTTTTCATTTTCATATTTTAGGACAGCATCAAGATAAATACACCCAAGTCGGCAACAGTGAATACGCAATCTATGGTAGCGGTCTTTTTCTTCAATATCTATTTGACAGTCCGCAACAAAAAGCTCTAGAAGTGGTAGTGTCTATTCATCCAGAAACGTTATGCTCTTTTCTTGGTAACTCCATCGAACAACTGTCTATCGAACTGCAAACGCTAATTAGACCGATAGAGCAAGAATTATATACTCGCGTCGCCCCGCTTGCGCCCATGATGCAAAACGTGCTGTGGCAAATCCTACGGTGTCCCTATCAAGGTATCGCTAAGCGAATGTATTTAGAAGCCAAAGCGCTGGAATTAGTTAGTCTGGCACTGCAACGAGAAATAGAAATACAAAAGGGCGATCGTCGCGCTTCCCAATCTCTAAAATCAGAAACAATAGAGCGAATTTACCAAGCTAAAACCATTCTATTACACAATCTGCACGAGCCGCCTTCTTTACTTGCCCTAGCACAGCAGGTAAGCTTGAGCGATCGCACCCTAAAACGAGGATTTCACGAGCTATTCGGTAAGACAGTTTTTGGCTATTTGCACGACTATCGATTAGAACAGGCACGTCAACTATTGGAAACTGGGGAGATGAATGTCACCGAAGTAGCGCAAGCTATAGGGTTTGCTAGTCGCAGCTACTTTGCTACTGCTTTCAAGAAAAAGTTTGGGCACAATCCCAAAGACTATCAACAAAAGAAACGCTTTTTCTAACATTTAATACTAAATCCGCTTTGGTTAACCCCCCATCTAGCTTGCCCTCAGCCCTCACCCCGCCCTATAGGCACCCCTCTCCCATCGGGAGAGGGGATGGGGTCTCACAAGGGTAGGTTTTTTACAATTTACGAAGAATCAGAAAAAGTTAAATCGCTTAAATGATTGAAAGATATAGGTTTCAAGCGACCAAGACTAAAAGACTGACCCTTGAGCAGTCGCACTACAAC
>JAAUUT010000234.1 GCA_012031035.1 Candidatus Altimarinota bacterium
CTTTTTATTGATAACAAAAAAATAATTTTACTCCCAATGAAAGATTAACTTTTTATAGTAAAAAGATAGATGAAAAATTTGTTTTTTTTATTTTCTACATAACATTCGTCAATTTTTTTATTTTAACAGTTTTTAGCCCTAAAGTATCATTTGATACGGCAGAAGCCACTTATTGACCAGTAATTTATTTAACAAAATAATTCTTTTGAATGAGGGTTTTAAGTAAATAAATTCTTAAAATCAAATTATTCAACAAAAAGCAATTTGTATCAATTTGCTTGATTGATGATATCGATATGAAAGTTTTACTAAACTTCTAAAATATCGAGCCAAATAAGTCAGTTTATTTTAAAAATTTATGTTAACGCCTGTTTACTCAACTAACTCTATTCAAAATCAACAAAAAACTTCGGCTATTGACATATTTTATGTTTTGTCAATGTTTAGGCAAAATATTTGGTTTATTGGGCTTCCTTTCTTTTTTGTAGGAATTAGTGCTAAATATTTTAAAGCCATTCAAGATGGTTATGTAACTGTCACAGAACTTACTCATTTATGGATAGCTTCTTTTCTTTTTTTGAGTTGGTTATGTTTAAAGCCAAAAACTAAATCCATTGATGAAAACCCAGAACCCGTTATTGAATTGCAACCTGAAAAAGAAATTCAGCAATACGAAAGCTATATAGCTGAAACAAAAGATAGAATGTCTCAATTGCAGGAATATCATTTAATTAGTCAAGTTTATACTTTACCCGTTCCTTACTTATGTCAAATCTATCATCTATTAAATTTAAAGCATTTAGAAAGCATTCATAATTTTAGTCTTGGCAATCTTAAAATTGTTGACGTAAATCATTGGCAACCAACAACTAACGGTGGAGCTTTAAAATTTCAAACTCGTTTAGATACCTCGACAAATGTTTTAAGAATATGGAGAAAGCCCACAGTTGAAGTAGATTTAATCTTGCATACTCCTTTTACAGTCGAACTCAGTATTCCAGCCTATAACGGAAAAAAAATCATTGTGATGTTTAATGTTTTTCCAATAACGCAGAATAAACATAAGTTTTTTATCGATATTTACAGCGATTTGCAATGGCATAAACCTTTATTGCAGATGATTCTTCATATTGCTTCTTGTTTAACTCTTTTTGAAGATCTACCTTACTTACAAAGTTTGGCGCGAAAAAATCAAGATCGTTTAATTAGTTCGGAGCGAGTTTCAAATCACAAAAATATGTGGTTGTTTAAACGATTTGTCGAGCTTTATAATTCGCGAAAAGAACTGGGAACTAGCATAGAAGCTAAAGCTTAGATGATTGTAAGTTCAAAAATTAGCGATCGCACTTCACGAGACTCGCATCGTATTCGAGTAAATGTGAAATAAAAAAGAGCTTGAAAGCTAAACAACTCAGTATTGAAACGATTAAGCAAGCTTACTCTTTCCAAAGAATTACAATAATTTATTTTACATAACTCTTAAGCCAGAGGTTTTTGAAAGACCTCTGGTGTTTTATTTATATAGTCTTGAATTCGTAACTTGAATCGCGCGATCGCGTAAAGAAAATCGGTAAAGCAGAGCGCTCATCAGTTATTTTTTCTACCTTTTGAGTTTTCTAGCGATTATTTAGTAAGTATTTTCCCATGAATTACCTTGTTGCAGTATTACCGAATCGCTTGCAAGTAGAAGAAGTTTATTCGGTTCTCAAAAAAGAAGGTTTACCCCTCGAACGCGATACTCCTCTTCCATCAGAGGCAAAAGCAGATTCAGACTAGTTAGAGCTTTTGCTAGATTTGCGATCGCGATTGACCTCACACACTATTATGGAGAATAATTAATGAAAGCTGTTTGTTGGCATGGTGCCAAAGATGTACGAGTAGATAACGTACCCGACCCAAAAATTCTCAATCCCCGCGATGCAATCATCAGAATTACTTCCACAGCAATTTGTGGTTCGGATTTGCATCTTTACGATGGCTTTATCCCAACTATGAAATCGGGAGATATTCTCGGTCATGAATTTATGGGAGAAGTGGTCGAAGTTGGTTCGGAAACTCAAAATCTTAAAATAGGCGATCGCGTTGTCGTTCCTTTTACAATTTCCTGTGGAAACTGCTTCTTTTGCCAACGAGATCTTTGGTCTTTGTGCGATAATACTAACCCCAACGGTTGATGGCAGAAAAACTCTACGGTCACTCTCCAGCAGGATTATTTGGCTACTCCCATCTGTTAGGAGGCTACGCAGGAGGACAAGCAGAATATGCGCGTGTTCCCTTTGCTGATGTCGGCCCGCTTAAAATTCCCGATGGATTAACAGACGAACAGGTTTTATTTCTAACAGACATCTTCCCCACAGGCTACATGGCAGCAGAAAACTGTAATATTCAACCAGGAGATACTGTAGCAATTTGGGGATGCGGGCCCGTCGGACAGTTTGCCATTAGAAGCGCCTATATGCTAGGTGCAGAAAGAGTTATTGCTATAGATCGCTTCCCTGAGAGATTACAAATGGCAAAAGAAAGCAAAGCTGAGATTATTAATTACGAAGAAGTCGATGCAGGCGAAGCACTCAAAGAAATGACAGGCGGACGCGGCCCCGACGCTTGTATCGATGCAGTTGGAATGGAAGCTCATGGAACCGACGCGATCGCGCTTTACGATAAAATTAAGCAGGTCTTTCGTCTGGAAACTGACAGACCAATGGTATTAAGACAAGCAATTATCGCCTGTCGCAAAGGTGGAACTGTATCGGTTCCAGGCGTTTACGGTGGCTTCATCGACAAAGTACCGATGGGTGCAATTGTCAACAAAGCTTTAACGCTTAAATCGGGACAAACACACGTTCATCGCTACTTGCGTCCGTTACTCGAACATATCCAAAACGGAGAAATCGATCCTTCTTTTGTAATTACTCATCGCTTGCCATTGGAAGAAGCACCAAACGCTTACGAAATTTTTAAGCAAAAAAAAGACAACTGCATTAAGGTTGTATTAAAACCTTAAATTGAGGCGATCGCAAGGTGTATGGAGCAAGCAAAATAAATTTAGTAAGTAATTTGAATGTGCGATCGCTTATCTACCTCATTTCAATCTCATGCTCAAATCCAACCAAGTCGAACGAGTAATAGGAGCGCTACTAGAAATATAATCTATTCCTGTTTCTGCTACAGCACGAATATTGTCGAGAGTAACATTTCCCGATGCTTCAATTTTTACTTTCTCATTTTTCTCGCGAATAAACTGTACCGCTCGCTTCATCTGTTCGGTTGTCATATTATCTAACATAACAATATCCGCCCCATGGAATAAAGCCTCTTCAACCTCTGCTAAAGTATTTGTCTCTACTTCAATGGTTAATGGATAAGGCATTGTCTCTCGAATTCGCGCGATCGCTTCTTTTATTCCTCCTGCTGCCGCAATATGATTATCTTTAATCATCACTGCATCATCCAATCCCATCCGATGATTGACCGCGCCTCCCACTTGGGTTGCGTATTTTTCTAAAATTCTTAATCCTGGTGTTGTTTTTCGCGTATCTACTAATTGAGTTGGCAAATCCGCGATCGCATCTACGTATCGTTGCGTTAGCGTTGCAATACCGCTCAAACGCATTGCTAAATTAAGCGCTACTCTTTCTCCCATCAACAAAGCATCCATCGCACCTTCAATCCGAGCAATAACCTTTGTGCGATCGACTTTTTCGCCTTCCGTTGCTAATGGAATGAAGTTTATCTCTTTGTTCAATAACTGAAATACTCTTGCTGCGACAGGCAATCCTGCAATAATTCCTACTTCTTTAGCAACCCACTGAGCTTCTCTAGTAGCAATATCTTCAGTAAAGATTCCTCCAGTCGTGCGATCGCCTCTACCAATATCTTCTATCAGCCAACTCTGAAGCAACGGATCCAAAACTATTGAGGAAGGTAGCTTGATTTTTTTCACGTCCTGGTAAAAATTATTTGGCTATACAAACCCTATCATAGCCTCAAAAGTCTTGTGGAGAGAAGGTTTAGCACTTTTCAAAATATTTTCCCCAAAAGAGTTGACAAAGCTTGTCTAAATGGATATATTAGTAAATGCGCGGTTGAGACAAACGAACTCGAAGCGCCCCGAACCTAGACAAATCAATAGTT
>JAAUUT010000110.1 GCA_012031035.1 Candidatus Altimarinota bacterium
AACCTACCCTTGTAAGCTTAATCCCCCCTTGTAAAGGGGGGGAGGGCGGGGGGATTAAGGGGGGTGGCACTAAAAATTAACCCTTCTTCGCTATCAAACAACTCTACCGTTGGTTGTTCTTCTTCTCCCACAACGGTTACTAACACTGTATTTTCATCTCGGTTGGTAACAGTTACTTCGCTAACTCCTTCTATGAGGTTTTCGGATCGAAAAGGTTGAGCGTCGGGTAGGTTAATTTGTGCGTTGGGAATCTCGGCAATAAAGTTATTTCCTTTGGAGATATTGACAACTTGCAATTGTTGTGCAGTTCCCGTGGGAGTTAGTAAGAGAATTTCAAATCCTGTTTCGGTTGGGTTGAGTTGAACGCTCTCTATAGTTACGATTTGACTTTCCTGCGGTTGAGGAGGAGTAGGGGTTTGTGCTGACTCTTCTACTGGCGTAAATCCAAATATCAATCCGGCATCGCTATCAAATAATTCGACCTGTGGCAGCGCGGTTTCTCCAATTGCTGTCACGCGAATGGTACTTGCATCAAAATTATTAACCGTAACTGAGCTAATTCCTTCGATTGGCTTTTGTGCTTGAAATGGTTTGCCATCTCGAAGTTGTAATTGTGCGCCTTGGATGTCGGAGATAAAGTTATTCCCTTGACTGATATTGTTGGGTTGTAATTGCTCTGCTTGGTTTGGAGGGGTTTGTAAAAGTAGTTCTATTCCCGTTTCGGTGGGATTGAGTTGTACTCCCGTGACTGGAATGACTTGACCCCCCTCATTCCCCCTTGCAAAGGGGGGAGGGAAGAAGGCGGGGTTTGTGCGGATGAAGCGCTTGGGGTTAATCCAAAAATTAATCTAGCATCGCTATCGAATAATTCAACTTGCGGGGGCGCTGTTTCTCCAACTACTATGACTTGAATTGTCTTATCATCGAGATTGGTAATAACGATTTCGCTAATCCCCGCTACAGGTTTTTGAGAACGAAATGGTTTGCTATCTGGTAATTGTAGTTGTGCCCCTTCAATCTCAGCGATAAAATTGTTACCCTCGCTGCGATCGCCTATTTGAAGTTGTTCGGCCTGTGGAGTTTGTAAAATTACTTCTACTCCCGATTCGGTGGGATTTACCTCAACTCCCGTAATCGATATAATCCCCTCCTGTTTCTCGCTACTCTCCCCCCTTGGCAAGGGGGGAGTCCGAGGGGGGTTATCTAGGGTTTGTCCAAGTATTCGCTCTTTCCTAACACGAATTTCAATTTCGCTTTGTTGGGTAAGATTTTTACTGGCTTTATTTAAGGTAAATTTCCCTAGCGTTTGAATAAAATTTCTACCTTCAAAGTCTTTTTTAACTTCCTCAGTTCTAGCAGTAGTCGCGATTGCCCGGAGGGCAGCGCCAGAGGCGATCGCAACTACCATTGCACCCGTCAGCACCAAGCTTTGAAACAATCTATTTAACTTCATTTATCCCCTCACACCCACAACAATTCGCGAACCTTACCGATTAACTTCTTAAGAAAGATTCTTAACTGAGTGAGTATGATAAGGGATTTGTATTTTTAATTTGAATGCTAGACGGATTTTTTTTTTGAACGCTAAAAGAATTGTTAGCGATTTTGTAGATATTTTTTAGGATTGACACCAAACTTTTTGCGAAAAGCGATCGCAAAATAACTACGACTCTCAAAACCCACCCTTAAGGCAACCTCTTCAACCTTCATTTCCCCTGTTGCTAAAAATTGTCGTGCTTTTTCAAGTCGGTAGTCGTGCAAGTATTTAAATGTAAAATATCATATAATGCTTGCCGCATTTTTCGTGTTGTTTTATTTTGGTGATAGTAAGGTTGCGGTCGATCGCTAACTATTCCTCGACGCATTTCAACGGGGATCTGTTTTAGTAATTCCTCACCAAAACCTTGAAAAAATTGTTGTGGTTTAAATCCAATATAAATTCGTGAAAATTTTTCTCCAGCTTGCCACCACTCAGTTTCTTTGACATCATAGTTGCATTCCGAATAATATCTACCGACTATTTCCTCAGTTTCATCGGTTATACCATGACGATGAATTTTCACTTTTCCTGAAAGAAAAAAGCTCAAACCGAATTGATATTCATCATTAATATTTCTCTGCAAAACAAGATCGTCAGTCAACTCAAACTCGCATCTATGAATGATTAGATCGTTTCTCAGTTTTATCAATGAGATATACTCATTACTGATGTCTGGATAATAGCCTTGAGAAATCGTTTCAAACTCGGTTGATTTGTAAAAAATATTACCATTTTGTAGATTTTCTTCCCACAGTTCGTCCCAATCTCTATCAGTAAAAATTTTTGTCATGGTTTATTAATAATATTTATCAATAAGCTTGGTGCTAATCATACAACGCGACTTCGAGATTTTACAAGCCTGTTTTGGTTTGCCAAAGTACGAGCATTTCTGCTGATGCGATCGCACGCGCGCTTCCTACCATAAAATACAGAAGCATCCAAACAAGAGCAACTCGCTGTTCGCTGATTAAGGGTTATACCAAATCCGGTAAGCAAACCCCTCTCCCAATGGGAGAAGGGATGGGGGTGAGGGTAAAGCGGGTCTAGTATTAGAGGGCGAAATCCTTATTTTTTAAGCTAAGTCAAACAGTAATATTTCTGCTTTTTCTTTCGCTTCAATGGTTAACTGGGTTTCTTCACTAATCGCTGCACCATCGCTGGTATCGAGTAAGTTTCCGTTAACATGAATTGCACCTTTGGCAACTTGTATCCAAGCATGACGTTGGGGTTTGAGAGAATAGAAAATGCGATCGCCCGTATCTAAAATTCCTGCATACAAATTGATATCTTGATGCACGGTAACAGATTTATCTCTACCATCAGGCGATGCAATTAATTTGAGTTCTCCTGGCGTTTTTTCTAACTCAAATTTTTGTTGCTCGTAACTGGGTTTCACATCTTTTCGATCTGGCAAAATCCAAATTTGTAAGAAGTGAACTGAATCGGCTTGAGAAGGGTTAAATTCACTGTGTAAAATTCCCGTTCCCGCACTCATGCGCTGTACTTCTCCTGGTTGTATAATCGAACCAGTTCCAATACTATCTTTATGTTCTAGGGAACCTTCTAAAACATACGTTATAATCTCCATATCTTTGTGTCCATGAGTGCCAAAACCCGCACCAGCAGTTACTCGATCTTCGTTGATAACTCGCAAACTTCTAAATCCTAAGTAACTAGGATCGTAATAGTTAGCAAATGAAAAAGTATGATAGGTATTAAGCCATCCATAATTAGCATGACCTCGTTCTTCTGCTTGGCGAACTACAATCATTTTTAACTCCTTTAAACTCAAGAATTATTCTGTATATTTTTAGTTTAAACAATCTTTTTTTAAAATAAAAGAAGATACAAATAGTAAGATAGTTTCCAAAAAGATACTAATATAATTAAAAATGACTAATCCTCAAAAGATTGAAAAAAATCGACTTGTCCGGCAGAAACAACGCTAAAAGCGATTAGCGGAAGATGGAAGATTTTAATTTTGCGAGAGTTATTTCAAGAGATAAAACGATTTGGAGAATTACAAAGAGCTTTAGTAGGAATTACGCAAAAGATGTTAACCGAACAACTTCGAGAACTTGAAGCAGATGGAATTATTCATCGCGAAGTTTATCCGCAAATTCCTCCTAAAGTAGAATATTCTTTAACAGAATTAGGAAAAAGTTTGCAACCAATTCTTGAAACGATGCACGAATGGGGAGTTAAAAAAGAAGAAGATGAAGATTAATTGTAAAAATCGATCGTTGTTTGTCGATAGAAGAGTGGCATTCCAGTATCAAAATATTGTCCTTTGACTAAATATCCGATCCCGCCTTCATTTCGACAGAGTTTATCCAAGCAAGTTGTAAGCTGAAATTCTCCTTTGTAGCGAAGGTTATTATCGATTTCTTCTTGTAAGTAATTAAATATTTGAGGTTCTAAAATATAAATACCGAAGACAGCTAAAAACTTATCTTCTGGCATTCCTTCGAGATGAAGATGCGATCGCGCATACTTTAAATCGGGTTTTTCAGAGAATTGAGTAATAGAAAGAATTGAGTTTAACTTTTCCCAAGTTCCCGTAACGCAACCTGCTTTGTGAATAATCTCTTCTGACATTATCGTTAACGCGATCGCGCTTTTACCATAGTCTTGATATATCCTCATTAACTGACTGGTACAAGAATCTTTTTCATCAGAAGTATAAATATGGTCGCCCAATAAAAGTAAAAAAGGTTCGTTGTTTATCCAATCTTTTGCGGCAAAGACTGCATGACCGTAGCCTTCTTGTTTATCTTGAATTATAAAAGTAATTTTCTTGCCTAACTCTTGTAAATATTGACAATATTCTTGAGATTCTTGAGATAGTTTTTGATAGAATTCTGGTTGGACGGGATTTTTGAAAAAATCTTCAAAAAGATTGCGATCGCTACTTTGAATAATAATTCCAATTTCTTCGATTCCGGCACTAATCGCTTCTTCTACAATTAGTAGGATAATAGGTTTAGTACGACCATCGCGATCGACAATTGGAAAAAATTCTTTTTTGAAAACCTTAGTTGCAGGAAATAAACGAGTTCCAAAACCTGCGGCTGGAATAATTGCTTTGCGAACTTTATTGGTTGACACGAGGATATTAAGCTTACTTACTTATATTAATAAAGCGCGAAAATTAGAACGCGATCGTTAATAAATGATTTCATCTTTTGCCTACATCACATTTTAACGAACGCTCGAAACAAGTTTAGGCAAGAATACAAATAGCTAAATTCAAGGATTATTTGCAAAAATATATCATTTTAGACTGTATTATCTAGAGATTGTGCAGTATACCTAATAGAATCCCGATGAAAATAATTCATGCAAAGTTCCCTACAGCGCATTCTCATAGGAGCTAGCTTTTTTGCTGCCACTGTAGTCATAGCCATACTCGGTTATATGCTCTACGGATGGAATTTTCTCGATGCTCTTTATATGGTAGTTATTACTATTTTTGGAGTAGGTTTTGGTGAAGTCAGACCCATTAATACTCCATCGTTGAGAATTTTTACAATTCTGGTAATTATTGCTGGAACCTCTTCGGCTGTTTACACCGTTGGCGGATTCGTTCAAATGCTAACAGAAGGAGAAATTAACAAAGCTTTAGCGGTTAGACGTATGAATAAAGATATTGAATTATTGCGAGAACACGTCATTATTTGCGGTTATGGGCGCATGGGACAACTATTAGCAAGAAAGCTTTGGCAAACCAATCAACCATTTGTCATTATCGATAACTTTTCCGAACGAATTGCGATGGCCCAAGAAAGAAGTTACTTATTTGTTGAAGGAAATGCAACCGATGAAAGAATCTTACAAGATGCTGGAATAGGACGAGCAAAAGCTTTAGCGACAGTTTTACCAGACGATGCTTTGAATGTTTTTATCACATTAACTGCCCGCGAACTAAATTCTGATTTAGTAATTATTGCTAGAGGCGAACTACCTTCAACCGAGAAAAAATTAAAACTAGCAGGCGCTAATCATGTTGTTTTACCAGCCACCATTGGGGCAGAACGAATTGCTCATACAATTACACATCCAGCCGCTTTAGATTTTTTGCAAGAAGATGAAGGACGTAGAGATTTAAATGAAATACTCGCTCAAATTAATATTCAGTTAGATGAGTTAGTTATTGCCAATAATTCTACCTTTGTTAATCAACCGCTAAGCCAAATGGAGATAAGCGGTAAAGGGGCTTTTATTGTTGTCGCCGTTCGTCAGTCTGACGGTTCTATTATCAATCATCCACCTCATTCGTTTTTATTACAGGCTGGAGATATTGTAATTCTGATGGGACACCAAGGCGATATTCCCAAATTTGCCCAACGTTACTCGATGAAGCGAGAAAGACGCTATCGGGGAGCTTCTTTTTAGCGTCGATTAGATGGTAGCCAATTTTTCAATATACAAATGTTAGGGAGCTAGTAAGGAGAAATTAGACAAATTTTCACAATTGATTTAGGACTGCTGTAGCATCGAGAAGTTTTGCTACGATTTGGATATCTAACTAATAAAGATTTTCTGAAACGGGTTAAACAATACAGAATTAAATTAACAGAAGAAAAAGACGAAGTTTTCAATGTCAATATCAAGGCGCGCAAATTTGCAAAATCGCATTGCATTAGTGACTGGTGTTAGCCGTTGCAAAGGTATTGGGGCTGCTATTTGTCGATATCTAGCTCGATCTGGTGCGAATATCTTCTTTACCTACTGGCAACCTTACGATCGCATTATGCCTTGGGAAACTGACGAAGAGGAACCGCAGCAACTGCAACAGGAATTAGAAACATTAGGAATACGCGCCCAAAGACTTGAAATAGACTTGTCGCTGCCAGAATCCCCAAGTCAGCTTATAGATGCAGTAGAAGCCAAACTCGGCTCTCTTTCTATCCTCGTCAATAATGCAGCCTATTCGGTTGAGGATGGCTACGAACAACTCAATGCTAGTATTTTGGATGCTTCCTATGCAGTCAACCTGCGAGCAACCGCATTGTTAAGCGTTGAATTTGCTCGCCGCTATCGTGGTGGCGCGGGAGGACGCATTATCAACCTCACATCCGGACAGTTTCAAGGTGCAATGGTTGGAGAAATTGCTTACGCAGCCACTAAAGGGGCAATTGACGCACTAACAATAACCTTAGCGACTGCGATAGCACACAAAGGCATTACTGTCAATGCTATCAATCCCGGTCCGACTGATACGGGATGGATAACAGACGCTCTCAAGCAAGAATTATTACCCCATTTTCCTTTTGGTAGAATTGGACAACCCGAAGATGCAGCAAGATTAATAACATTTTTGGCTAGCGATGAAGCCGAGTGGATTACAGGACAAATTATTCATTCAGAAGGAGGGTTTCGTCGGACTTGAGCGAAATCGCAGCAGAAGTAGGTTGGTATTAGATTGCGTCAACAATTTTAGGAGCCAAAAGTTTATTATGACTGAGGATTGGGTGTATTAGAAGACGCGGGCGTATTCTGCGGACTGGGTTGAGTTATTGCTTCGGATTCGGTATTAGGACGAGCTAAATACCATTAAAATGTTGGTAAACAGTACGAGAAATTTCTTGAACGAGCGTTCTGGCACTGTAATCGTTGTGAGGGCGCTTAACTAAAACTGAACCAATATAGCGCTTGCCGTTAGGCATATCGATAATTCCTGCATCTCCCAAAACAGTCCCAATATCGCCTGTTTTGTGAGCGATCGTAGCATCTTTTTCTAAGCCTTGAGGTAGTAGCGTTCTGGTGCGAGTATCTTGCATGATATTCATGATCCGATCGCGCGATCGCGTCGAGATCAATTCTCCTCGATCCACCTTAGCCAGTAAATTCGCCAAATCTTTTGGCGTTGTCGTATTCGTCCCTTCTAAATCGGGCAACCAATTATTAATAACCGTAGAAGTTAACCCCCATTCTCGAAAACGTTGATTAAGGACTTCTTTTCCTCCCAAACGTTCGATCAGCATATTCGTTGCGGTATTATCGCTAATAACGCTCATTTTCGTGGCTGTTTCTAGGGCAGTAAATTTCTTACCAGGTTGCTGATACTGCATATCCCCAGAACCACCGCCGATTAATTCCTTCTTCATGGTTAGCATTTCATCGAGACGAATTTTACCAGCGTCTACATCTTGGAAGAAGGCAATTAGAACGGGAATTTTAATGGTACTGGCGGCAGAAAATACTGTGTCTCCTTTAACATTTACATAAGCGCCATTATCTAAATCAACAAAAAATGCTCCTGGTTCTAGTTTTGGATATTTAGCAGCCAAAGCATCGATTTTGGTTTTGAGAGCGGGTAATTCTTGGGTTAACGATAACTTGTTATCAAAAGATTGACTCAAGGCAGCAATAGCGATTTTTGGGGTTATGGCTTGAGGTTTAGAAGCGTTAACAACAGAAGAAAAATGGGGTTTGATAACAGTTAATACCGTTCCTGCGATCGCGCCAATACCAATGCCAAGGATCGACAAGCGAATAAGGTAGAGTAATAGAGTGGCCAAAGGATTGACCGAGCGCCGCCGTTCGCGCAGACGAGATTTTTTTTCAGTAGTCATGGGTCTAGTAGGAATCGTCAGCGTTTTTGAGCGTTCTGCTTTGCTGCTGCCTTTTGAGTAATCGCGATTCGATCTTGATGCAGAAGGTTTTCCAGGCATTCTTGCAACTCTCGAACGAGAGGGAGTAGTTTTTTTAGATTCTGGAGTACGACGAGGCGAACGATTGGGCTGAGACGATCCTCTAGTAAGTTTAGTAATATTATTTTGACTGTTTTGACGAGTCACTGACGCTATTCCTCTTAAAACTGTTGTTTGCTCGCTTGGCTTTGCCGCTGCCCCGTAAGGGTAGGGGTTCTCGCCTTTTGCAGCCTGCCGTCAGGCATGGAGTAGGGCAATCGCCTTTAGGAGCGAAGAATACCATTTCTGTTGAAAAATGCAATAGGAGATGCAGATAAATTTACTCGATCGATACACCTAGAGCAAAAGACTTTGGTATGGCAATCCAGAAATAGTAAAACAGTTTATTCAGACGAAATTGACAGTGTTACGTTCCCTAATTGGAGCGTAACACTGTTAAGTGCGATCGCAAAGTAAATTAAGACTAATTAGGCTGAGAAGATTCTGATAAAGCCAGTACGAATGCTAAATTTTCTTCGGCTTTTAAAGCATGAGGAGCATTAGCTTTCATAAAAACAAAAGTACTAGGTTGCAGCGCGATCGCATTTCCTTCTAGAACGAGCGTTCCTTTCCCTTCAATAACGGTAATAACAGCATTACGAGTTGCAGTGTGTTCTTCTAATCCAGTATCTTTTGCCAAACAAAAAAGCGTGTATTGGCAGTTTTTATCCTTAACCAAAACCTTGCTGAGAATGCCTGCTTTAGGATACTCAATTTCGTCTTGTAACAAGGTGCTAAACGATGAATTGGATGTAGTAGTATTCATGATTAACAGTAGTTTAGTAGTTTAGTAATCAGTGTTCTAACTTGTCTCCTCGTCACCTTACTTCCGACTTCCTTCCCAGACGCGATATATCGCGTCTCTTTCATAATTCACATCTAAGGTGAAATTAGTATTCATACTTGTGTCAGGGAGGTGTCAAAATGGCTTTGAAGAGCGTTTCCATTGACCGAGTGACGAAATTATCGAAGCTTCAGCTTCTAATTCACATCATTCATAATTCATAATTCATAATTCATAATTTATTTATGCTCGCCCAAAACACGATATAACCGAGATCTGCTTCATGTTGTTTAAAAGCATGACGCATCTGTCGAACTCGTTCGCGAATCTGCGCTTTTGTTAAGACATTCCAGACAATGCGAAGTGTGCCTAATAATCCTTCATCTCGCAGCATTTGAGCAGGATTTAACAAACCCATTTTTCCAGTGTTATGTTGCTGCACTTCTAATCCACCAGCTTCGCAAACTTCGCGCCAACCTGCTTGCGATAGCGGAGTCGCATTGACGCGAATCGCCTGCGACAGCGTTTGATGAATGTTTTTCTCGTTATCGCGTGCGAGGAGTTCGTGGGAAAGAAATTTACCGCCTGGTTTGAGGCGATCGCGAATTCCTTGCAACACTTTCAGCTTAGCATCTTGAGATTGCATGGTTAGAATTGCTTCTGCTAGTACGTAATCAAACTGTTCGGAAATAGCATCGAGGTGGAAAATGTCGCCCTCAATAATGGTCACTTGACTTTCTAAACCAGCAGCACGAATTTTTTCTGTTGCAATTGCTACACTGTCGGGATTTTTTTCGATTCCGACGACGCGAACGCCGAAACGTTTTGCCATTGCGATCGCGCTTTCGCCAAAACTAGCGGCGAGTTCTAAGACGGTTTCGCCCGGTTGAAAATTAGCCCATTGGAAAAGCTGTTCGGTTGCTTCTCGTCCTCCAGGACGCAGGATTTTTTTACCTGCCGCAGCTAAGATTTGATGTCCGGGAGCCGTTTTAAAGTTGAGATGAGTTGCAGTCATATCAATAAACTCCTTCAATTCGGTGTTATGGAGTTTCTCAAATAGATAAGATACAGTTCTGGGAATAGGAAACCGTGAAAAAATTAATGGAATTTACCTAATTGAGAATTGCGATATTTTTACTTTGACAGAAATGCTTATTTGTGTATATGCGCTAGCTCATACTTCCGATCTTAGCTACGGGTTTCTGACGCGCAGCAACTACGAGAACTAAACAAAGTGCTGCGATCGCTTTTTGCCATTCCTGTCGAATTCTCTCTTCTGGAATTGGGTCAAATACTCCAACTAATCGAGGAATCGATAGTTCTAATGCCGGAAGGGGAATAGAGCGATGTAAATCAACTAAATTAGTTAATTTCTCTTGATTATTAAGGAAATTGACTACCCATTTGGTCGTATGGTCGGGACTGTCCGGGACTCGCTCGATTGCTAATTCTTGTTGCAGCCAGTTATAAAAAGGCGGTAAATGTTGTACTAAAATGTCTTTTGCTTGTGGCAAAGATTGTTTGAGAACGGCTACATCTAAGCTGGCTAAAAGTTGTTTGACATCGGGCGATTCAAGAAATTCATCGAAGGGAATTGAGAATAATTTTTCTAACTCAAAAGCAGATAAACTCAGATGTTGAGAGAGTGTGTTTATCATCATTCATTACTTCAAAAACACTAAAATTAGTATCTCGTTAAAATTGATAATTAAATATGAGCTAGCTCATACAACTGATGCAAGCAACAATCGAACAACTAGCGCGAGTGCAAGTTTTTAACCCTCTAGATGTTTCTGCTCTCAACCAGTTACAACCTCACAGTCGGGTTCGGAGTTATCAAAGTGATGAAATAGTCATGCACGAGGGCGATCGCTTGCCCGCTCAACTGTATGCTTTAGTTGAAGGAACGGTGCAAATTACAAAGACTGCCTCTACTGGAAAAGAAACGCTAGTACGCATTATAAATGCAGGAGAAATCTTTGCGGCTCCTGCTATTTTCGGTAATAGGGTTGCACCAGCTACGGTCAGTACCCAAGTTAATTCTCAAGTCCTAACGGTCACACGAGAGGCTTTGCTCGATACTATCGGACAAACGCCTGAAGTTGCCTTACAAATTTTAGAAGTATTCAATCAGCGTCTGCAACAACTGCACGACACCATACACGGACTAATTTCAGAACGGGCGATCTCGCGAATGATACGATTAATTCAATATTATGCTTCCCGCTACGGCACTGAAATAACTACAGAGGGAGAGTATTTGAAGGTTAAACTTCCCTACTATCAAATCGCTCGCAGCATCGGCATTACTTATGAAGAATGCGTTCGCCTAATGAAAACTCTCAAGGGCGCGATCGCTTATCAACGAGGCGGTACAATTCTAGTTAAAAATTGGCAAGAATTAGATGCGATCGCCAATACAACTTGAATTTATCTTAAAATCGCCATAGACGAGCATGAGCTAAATCGCGAATTAATGTCGTTTTAGAGTATAAATAGGCTCGTACTAGCTCGTCTTCTTCAGGTGAAAGAGGTCTTTTGCGCGCGAGTTGCGTGAGTAGTTGTTCGACTAAAGCTCCATCGCTTAGCTCGAAAACAATTTGGGTCTGAGTTTCGTTAACGATTCGCCAAAGTTGTTGCAAGAGTAGAGTTTGCACGTAGTCTTATCTCACACTTATAATTTTACTTAATGGTTTTGTTTAGAATTTCAAATCCACTAAACACATAATAAAAGAAGTCCTTGATTTTTTAATAAAAATTTCATCTTTCTGTAACTCAAGTATGTAAAAAGTTACATATCTTCAAATAATGCGCTATCAATTTTATACAGCCGACGTATTCAGCGATCGCATCTTTGGCGGCAATCAACTAGCGGTTTTTCCCAAAGCAGAAGGGTTAACACCCGAACAAATGCAAAAAGTTGCCAAAGAGTTTAACTTTTCAGAAACCGTTTTTGTTTTTCCTCCCGAAACCCCTCAAGGAACTCGTCGCTTGCGAATTTTTACTCCAGCAGTCGAACTTCCTTTTGCCGGACATCCTACTGTAGGGACGGCTTATATTCTAGGAGCAATTGGAGAAATTATACTACAAGAAGACGTAACAACGATTATTTTTGAAGAAGGGGTAGGCGCAGTTCCAGTGAAAATCCGCACCGAACAAGGTAAACCCGTTTATAGCGAACTTACTGCCGCAAAATTACCAGAATTTGGTTTGCAACCGCCTTCTATTGCCGAACTTGCTTCAATGCTATCGTTGGAACCTTCCGATTTACTCGATGAAGACAATGCACCGCAAGCAGTTTCTTGTGGGTTGCCGTATTTGTTTATTCCTTTACGCGATCGCGAAGTATTGGGACGAGTAAAATTGAACCAAGAACGCTGGAAACAATTACTATCAAATTATTGGGCATCTTCGGTTTACGTTTTTTGTTACGATCCAGAATTAAAGGGATCTGATGTTAAAGGGAGAATGTTCGACCCTGGATATGGAATTGCAGAAGATCCCGCTACAGGTTCGGCAGCAGCAGCATTAGCAGGATATTTAGGAATACGGAATCAACTAACTGATGGCACTCTAAAATGGGTCGTCGAGCAAGGTTTTGAGATGGGAAGACCGAGTATCCTTCACGTAGAAGCTGATAAAGAAAATAACCAAATAAAAGCTGTCCGAGTTGGCGGAAGTTCGGTGTTAGTCAGTGAAGGAATAATGGAGATTCCATCGCTATAAAGCGAATGCAACACACAATCGAGACTCAAATTAGTGCAGCAACAACGTAACTTATTTTAAAAGATAATTTTTTAATCGTCTTTTATAAAGTTTAAAGTCGCTTATGCGATCGGATTCAAACATTTCGATCGCAATATCGATTAACCGATTGAAAAACTTTTTTTTTTGTTGTTTTCCTAAAGTAATTTCAGGCGGAATTTCATGAGCGAGTTCCTCTAACACGCCAAGAAAGCGATCGCTGCGTACTCCAAGACAATAGAGATCTGGCATAATAACGTAGCGATAATAAGTCAAAATCTCATTGAAAAGAAATTGCTTAGCATTTTTAGCCATTTTCAACTCCTTCTAGAAACTTCACTTTATTACTTCAGTAATCGCAGGATTAGCAAATGGGTCTTCTAGGACAAGTAAATTGCGTCCTAAAAACTGAGAAGTAATCTTTTTTTAGAATTTTAGACTTGTTATAAAATAAATTTTTATCTTTCATTTTGAACGTAGTTTGCGATCGTCTTCTGCTAATCCTACATCTATATTGTCAAAAACTAGCTTATCTCTAACGATTTTGTCATGGATCGATCTATCTGACGGTCATTACCAGCATTAGACTTCTTGCTTTTATTCGGGGAAGGGGGAAAAGGAAAAGGGGGATTTTTTAGTTTTGCAAGACTTCTATTCTAACGAATCTTACATTCGCTCTCTCGATCGACTTCTGATAATAGTCGGGGAAGGAAATGATTATCATCCTTCCCTTCCCTTCTGTTTCCGTATTGGAATTAACATTTTAGCTCAAAGCAAGAAATTTGATTAACGTTATCTTTACTTGCTAAACAAACTGAGCGAAATCAAGTTTTGAAAATTAAAAATTTTTTTGATGTTTTTCAACAAATTTGGTTGATAAATTTTTACTAAAAATTTGCTGTTTCAATTTTTGTTTAACAACTAATCCTACAAAAGGAAGACACTCGATTAAATATCGTCTCCACAAACGTCTTGGTTCGCAAATTAGACGATATAACCACTCTAATCCTACGTCGCTCATCCATTTTGGCGATCGCGGTTTATGCCCTGCTTCAAAATCAATCGTCGCACCAATCGCTAAAAAAATTGATATCTTTTTCAAGCGATCGCGATACTTAATAATCCATTTTTCTTGTTTGGGAGCGCCCAATCCAACGGCTAAAACAGTTGCTTCAGAAGCTTGAATTAATCCAAGAATTTTTTGACATTCTCGTTCGTCTTGCTCGAAACCTAATGGCGGTGAATAAGTATCAATAACAATCTCACGACCCACTTTTTGATTGATTTTTTCTTGCGCTTGTCGAGCAATTCCTGCTTGAGCGCCCAGCAAAAAAATTTTAATTTTTTGGTTGTCTTTATTGTATTCGTAGAAGGCAGGAAGTAGATCGGAGCCTGAAATTTTTTCTTGAATGGGATGACCCAAAAAAATTGATGCGTATTGAACGATTTTGCTATCACAGATTCGATAATCAGCCTTTTGATAAGCTTCGCGCAATTCTGGATCGTTGCGCAGCTTCATTAAATGATCGACATTGGGAGTGACAACAACACCACCTCGATCGCTGAGCCTTTTTAATAGCTCCGCTTTTGAGAGATTATGAATGGGTACATCGAGTATAGTAACAGCTTTCATCCTTAATATCGGTATATTTGCGATTTCAACTCAGTGCTATTTAAGTTGCCAATCTTGTTAACTTTACAAAACTAAATTTTTTTATGTTTGCTTTAACTGAATTTTTTATTCAAATTTAGATTGCAAATTAATTTTTTAGTATTTTATTTTGAATTTTCACAGAATTGTGTATAAGTTGTTGTTAAATTATGTATTATTTTTTGTATAAGTTTTATTTTAAAGATAACATGCAACTTACATTGAAATTAAAGTTCTGGTAAGGGATCTAGCTATGCCTTAACTATAAGTTTTTAGTCTCTTTAAAATTTTAGAAAAACTAAATTTATTCTATCTTAAATCGACAAATAAACATAGATGGGTGAGAATGACTCCCAAAAAAATATTCGCTAAGTCTCTTTGAAAACATCTTTCTAAGGAAAGAAATTTGGAGCGAGTCAAAAATTAAACTTTCAAAAGTAGGGTAAGATAACTATTTTTTCCTAAAAGAGTTATGTTCAATTAATTGGAAGAAATTTGCTGAAGTGCTTCTAAAGCAGCATCGTATTTGGGAGAACTTTTTTGTGAGACGGACTCTAACAGTCCCCAGCTTCCCCATCGACTCGGCTGACTGATGTCGTTATAGTAGAGAAACAAACTACCGCCTAACTCGAACCAAGTCTGAAGATAGTCTCGGTAAATTTCTCCCATGCGCGAATCGCGGTTAGCTTGAATAAATAATTGGGTAATGCGATCGTTATTTTCAACCGAGCCAACACCTGCTAAATGCTGACCGCCTTCGTAAGCGAGAAGCTGTAAATTTTCTTTTTGTGCTAAAGAAGCATGGGCTTTTATCTGTTCGTAAGCTTCTTGAAGTGCGCCGTTTTTAGGGCTGTTATCGAGTACGCCGCCTTGGGAGATTTCCTTAAAAAGGAGATCGAGTCCTCCATCGACTTGAGTCGTCCAAATAGCAATTTGGGCTTGATGGTCTGGCGAACCCAGATAATAGCCAAAGTAGGGCGCGATCGCGATCGCATCAATTCCATACTCTTCATGAGATAGCGGGTTGTCACTCCAAGCATAGGACAAGGCTCTAGAAAGCAACCAAGCATTGGCTGAGTGACCTGCCATCGTGCCGACGATTCGATCTTTGTCTTCTGCAAAGACGCGATCCCAAATTTGCATAATTTCTGTGGTGCGCTGCCCGTACCAATCAATCCATTGCTCTTTTCCTCGTGCTTTTGCCTGTTGTACCGCCCAGCGATGCTGCTCGAACTTGCTGTTCCAGACTTCGTTGGAGTATTCTACATAAATTTTGCGTTCTGCGTTAAGGTGGTCTTTGACATACTCGGCAAATTTAGCGATGTATTCGTCAGTGGCTAAATGCGGCATACAAAACCAAGGATCGATGTTGGTACGATTCGCCAATTCGACTAATATTTCTACTGGAACTCCATCTTGAGAATATCTAGCACTGTCAAGGGTCGGGCGATCGCTCCACTGACTCGTCTCGGAATCATTGGTATTCATCCATTCCATCAAGCGAAAAACTTTGAAGTTTTTAACCCTCTCAATAAAGTCGGGATTGAAAATTTGACTTTGATAGCTGGTTTCAAAGGCGGCTGGAATCACTCGAATATTGCGAAGATAATTGTCAGGCGCGATCGCAGTAATTTTTAACCAAATACCAGCCTGAGAAGGTGTAACCTCAATCACATCTCTCCCCGCACGAGAAGCGACTTCATCTTTTTTTGCATCAAAACCATACTCAATCGTGCCTTCTCCATCGTAGAGAACGAGATATTTTCCGCCGGGATAGCCGTCGGGGAGTTCTCGAAGCAGAAGCGTGCCAACACTAGTATAGCGATCGCCATCTCCTATTTTGGGTAAGGACTTAACCCAACCATTTTCGTCGAGGTCTAATTTATCGCTTTCTTCAGTTGACCAGCTTGTTTCCGTTTGGGTTAGCCAACTTCTAGAAGATTTAAAGGCATCGATGAAAGGTATTTGCGTTGACCAATCCGTAACTTTACTAAGATTGGTTCCCAGCAATTTATCGATTTGACTATTGATGGGTGCATTTGCCTTTGGCGCTGTCTTCTGAATAATCGCATTTTGGACAAAATTTAATTTAGAAGATAAAGCAGGCGCTAAAAAGCTCATTCCTACCGCACAGAAAAAAATAGCGATCGAAAGATAGATCTTTTTAGATTTTTTTCTCATTTTAAAAATCAATTAATATTGTCCCAGTCGTCACCTAGCTTCTGCTTCTAATCTAGCTTGCTTAGTATGCTCCCTTTTTCGTTAAGACGGCATTAATGGTTTGCGCTATCAAATAGAGATCGTAAAATACAGACCATCGCTGTTGGTAGCACAGATCCATTGCCACAATTTCCTCAAAATTTTTAATGCAAGATCTGCCTCTGGCTTGCCATTCGCCTGTAATTCCCGGTTTAACCTTGAGACGTTCCCAATGGTGTGGTTCGTATTTTTTGACTTCATCGACAGTTGGCGGTCGAGTCCTACCAAACTCATTTCTCCTATCAAGACATTCCAAAATTGTGGAAACTCATCTAGACTAGTACGTCTCAAGAAAGCACCGAGTTGGGTAATTCGCGGATCGTTTTCATTTTTAAAAATGTGTCCGCTAGCTTCGTTGGCGATGAGATGTTGCATTTTGTCTGCACCGACTACCATCGAGCGAAACTTCCAAATTCGGAACGGTTTTCCGTTCAATCCGCAACGAATCTGACTGTATAGTAAAGGGCCTGGATCGGAAATAGCCATCGCGATCGCAATTCCCATTGCGATTAAACCTGTCAGCATCAAGCCGATGAGAGCGCCCGATATATCGATTAATCGTTTAGCTCTACTCTTTACTGAAGGGTGTGCTAAACCAGAAGATACATTCCAACTATCAAAAGATAAACTTTCTAGATTGAAAACCTCGTTAGACTTATCGTTAATTGAGGAAACCTCGTCTACTTTAGAGTAATAAATCATTCTTTTTGCTCGGACGCTCTCGATTATCATACCTACACAAAAAGATATAAGAATCATGTTCGCGCTCGCGTATACATATCGTATACAAACCTTAATTTTTTTGTATATTTTATGTATAAGATTATTATGATTTGATTGAATTAATCGATAAAATTAGACTCTTATAGTTAATAACCATAATAATGTTAAAAAAATTATGATGTTCTCCTCCTATAGGGTATATTAAGGAGCGAGAGGAGAGCGATCGCAGAAGTTTTGAAAAATACAATCTTTATAAATTAATTTTGAATATTTTTATTTTTAATGGTGCAATAAGAAGAAAATTTTAGCGAAGCAGCTATAACGATCGCGAGAAAAAGCAACCATTCATCATTGTTCACTTAAGATTTTTTATGACACAAAATAGATTGGATGAGTTAATTTGGGCAGGACTTGAAGAGCTAACCTTCGAGAGCGATTTAACTTTTCGCGATCCCCCTAACATAAGTCCTTTAGCTGGAAAAATCAGCAATGATGGGCTAGTTATGGACTTAGCATTTAACGAAACTTCTGGGGACAAAGCTATCGATTCTGCTCCCGATAGCGAAAATAACGAAGGGAAATTACGCAACGGTGCTACATATACCAATGCAGGCGGAACTTTCGGCGGCGTTGTCACCTTCGATGGGATTGACGATTATATTTTTGTCAAAGATTCAAGTCAGCTTAATTTAGGCATTCATGCTAAAAAAACGATCTCTCTGTGGTTTAAAGTTGAGGACAAAAACTCGTCCGTCTACCAAGTACTTTATGAAGAAGGCGGAAACACTCGCGGATTAAACCTTTATATTTATCGAGGTCGCCTTTATGTAGGAGGTTGGAACAATTCCTCGTCTGAGAGTAACTGGTCGGGAATGTTTTTATCGACCGATGCCATTGTCTCCAATCGCTGGCATCACGCTGCTTTAGTTCTTAATGCCATCGAAGGCGCGACAACGCTACAGGACAATGCGTTAATCGCTTATCTAGATGGGATTCCGTTCGGCACCGGACGAGCTTCTCAGATTTGGAGTCACAGCGATGACATCGGTATTGGCGGTCTTAATCAAAAAACTAAATTTCATAATGCAGACGCACGAAGCACCGGGAAAAATAGTTTGAAGGGCAGCATCGATGCCGTGCAAGTCTATAACCGCGCTCTTAGGGAGTCAGAAATTGCCCAGTTAGCCCAGATACAAGTCACCCAAGAAAATAACATTCCCACAGCTAACAATGACAGTGTAGATATCATCAAAAATAGGGCGGTAACAATTCTAGCTGTCGATTTATTAAAGAATGACAGTGACCCCGATGAGGACTCCTTAACCCTCGTCAATGTCGCTAATGCAAGCAATGGAAGTGCAGCACTCGATAGTAATGGGAATGTTATTTTTATCCCTGCGTCGGGTTTTGTTGGCGATGCGAGTTTTGAGTATGCGATCGCAGACAGTCGCGGCGGACAAGCGACGGCGACAGTAACAGTTTCTGTCGCGCGACCGTCCCAGTCCTATGACATAGGAGTCAATCTCGGTAAGATTAACTACTTTACAACTCAACTTGCTTTTATTGATGGTTTTAAAGCTTCTAAAGAGTGGATAACGCAAACAGATGGAGTCTGGGATACAAATGAATTCAACAAACTAGACATAGATGCCAATGGTTGGGTCAAATCCCTCCCCGCAGTAGAAGATGCGCCCGAATACACAGCTATTGGAACGTTACTTTTTCGAGAACAAGGAAAATTTCTCTATCCAGGCGGAAAATATCTCGTTCTCTACGACGGACAAGGCACCATTGAATATGGTTTTGATGCCAGAAAAGATAGAACCGCCTCTAGTGCGGGGAGAGATGTGATTGATGTCACTCCTTCTAATGCTGGCATTTACCTTAAGATTACGGCGACCGACCCCAACAAGACGGGCGATTACATTCGCAACATTCAGGTTATTCCCATTAACGCGGAAAATACTTACCAAACTCAAGCGTTTAACCCCGACTTTGTTGAAAAGATTCAACCCTTTACAACCCTGCGGTACATGGAATGGATGAAAACTAACAATTCATCCCAAATGGAATGGAGCGATCGCCCAACCATCAATGAGGTTAACTATAGTAGAAAAGGCGTACCGATTAAAGTGTTGGTAGACCTTGCCAATCAAACGGGTTCTGCACCGTGGTTTTGTATGCCTCATATGGCAACCGACGACTACGTTACTAAGTTTGCCGAGTATGTCAAGCAAAACCTCAACCCAAACATAAAAATTTACGTCGAATATTCCAACGAAGTCTGGAATCGAGATTTCACCCAGTATAATTGGGCCTTAGAACAAGCTAAAAAAGAATTTCCTAACTCTGGCGAAAGCGATTTCAATCTCAGGCTAGATTATTACAGCAAGCGATCGACTGAGATAATGCAAATCTGGGATAGCGTGTTTGGTAGCGATAAAGAACGAGTTATCGGGGTCATTGGGCCGCAAGCTGCTTTTAGATTGACTGGGGAAAGAGTTTTGCAATATGCCTGGACTGATAGCCCACTATCCAATGAAGAGTATGGAATTGATGCGATCGCGATCGCGCCTTATTTCGGGATTTATATCGGTCAGTCTCAAAGTGCAGCAGAAGTCGAAACCTGGACGAAAGACCCAGACGGCGGACTCAACAAACTCTTGGATGAAATTACTGAAGGCGGCGTACTCAAATCGGGATCTCCCTATCCTGGAGGGGCGCTACAACAATCATACGATTGGATAGCTTCTTATGCAGAACTCGCCAAGCAAAAAATCTGGATCTTATCGCTTCTGAAGGCGGTCAGTCGATTCGGGGCATCGGCGGTGCGGAAAACAACCCCACGTTAGTCGATCTGTTCAACAAGGCCAACCGAGATCCTCGCATAGGAGAAGTTTACAAACAATATATCCAGAAATGGAACGAACTAGGTGGCGGTTTGATGGCGCACTATAACGATATCGGTCGCTACGATCGCTTTAGTAATTTTAGCCTGCTCGAACACGTCAACCAAGCAGGTTCGCCTAAGTATGACGCTTTGCTAGATTTGCTAGCTGCTGCGCCGTCATTGTAGGACGGACAAGGGAGACAAGGGGGACAAGGGGACAAGGGGGACAAGGAAGACAAGGGGGACAAGGGAGACAAG
>JAAUUT010000111.1 GCA_012031035.1 Candidatus Altimarinota bacterium
TAAGGTTTCAGGGATTGGCTTTTGATAAATTAATCCATCAAAAAACTGTAGGGGCGAAGGAACTATTCGCCCCTACAAAATTTATATGTCCTCAACCACTTGTATCTTAAAAATAGCGATCGCATCTCCCAACATACTGCTCGATTACAAATTTGATAAGCGTTTTTTGGTGACAGCATTCCGAACAAGAATAAGAAGTATTCCTATTCCCGTAAATACCAAGGCCAAAATGTGACTTTCTGAAGAAGCAAAGGCAACTAGAATAAGATTGAAAAGCAGCGCGATCGCCGGAACGAAAACAGGAACGTTAAACCCGTTAGTGATGGGTTCTCGGCGTTTGATAACCATCAATGAGAGATTAACCAGACAGAACATCGCTAGAATCAAGGTGGCGGTGGTTCCCGCTAAAAATTGCAGCGTGCCGGAGAGTGCTAAAAAAATTGCGATTGGCAAAATAACCATTAGCGTTCGATAAGGAGTTGCCCGCCGCGAGTGTAACTTTCCTAACCAAGCCGGAAGCAAGCCTTCACGAGACATTCCAAACAGCAGGCGCGATGCTGTGACAAAATTTAATAATGCTGTATTCAGAACCGCAAACAAAGCAATGACTGTAAAAATAATTTGCGGAAAATTGGGCTGTGCTAAACGAACTACATCAAGCAATGGGGCATTTGAAGCAGCAAGCTCTGATGGAGTAATTACCTGAATAGCAAGCCAAGCAATGATTATATAAATAGTACCTGCAATCCCTAGCGCAAGTAAGATGGCTTTTGGCACATTGCGTTCGGGATTTTTCACTTCTTCTGCAACATTGACAATATCCTCAAACCCAATGAATGCGTAGAAAGCCAGTGCTGCCCCCTGAACCACTGCTGTCCAACCTATTGTCTGCTCGTTAGGAACGGCAGCAAGCTCGTTCGTTCCTGCTCCACTCCCAAACAAAAATAAGTTTGCAACCACAATAACGATAATAAGACCTAAAACCTCAGCAGACGTACAAAAAATATTAAGGGCTGAGGATTCCTTCATGCCTCTGAAGTTGACAAATGCAAGTGCGGCGAAAAGAGCAAGGACGACCGACCAATCTGGAATGGTCGGAAGAAAGGCGTTGAGATAGCCGGCAAAGGCTTTTGAGAGCGTTGCCATCGAAACCAGACAGGTACAAAACATTAACCAACCAACCAGAATTGAAAGCCAATCGATGCGAAATGCCCTATGGACGAAGCAAGCGACTCCGCCACTTTGTGGAAAACGACTGCCGAGTTCGGCGTAACTTAATGCCGTGAATGCCGCAACAATCATCGCAGTCAGGAACGAAGCCCAAACCAAAGCGCCTGAAAGTCCCGCAATTTTTCCAATTACTGCATAAATTCCGGCTCCGAGAATATCTCCTACCCCGTAAATAACGAGCGTCGGCAATCCAAATACCCGCTTTAGCGAATTTACCTCGGCTTCTGCTTCTACTTCTAGTACCATAGTCACCTCTTTTAATGTAATGCTTTATAAGGTTTTAAGTTGAGCGTATTACACTGTTAAGCACTAAAACATCAGCTTTTTGGATGAATGCGATCGCGCTCAAATCTACCAATTTTGGCGTTCATCCCTATAAAAGCTGCTATAGATCTTATTTCTCGCCCAAATCGTAAGTTGTCTTTTATAAGCACATTTTCACTTCAATGTCAAGATTTGATGATTCTACGTCTTATCGACGAACAGGTTTGCTATTCTTTTTTACTCAACAAAAATTCTTGGTGAGTTTCCCAGCAATGACCGTTATGAATGAGTAAAGTTAACTGGGGAACGAGAAATTCAAAGTGTAATTGCCGATCTTTAAACTCATCCCAAGCTTTATAAAAATTGGCTTTAGTTAAATCGCGGAACCCTACGGTAAGATGAGGAGAAAAGGGTCTATTTTTAGAAACTTCATGGACGATTCCTAAAGAAGATTCTAATTCGTCCATTAACGTTTTTTGAATAGTTACAAGTTCGGGATTTTTAAAACGTTAATAAAAATAACGCGCGGTTTAAAGGCACTAAATCCATCTAAAGTCATAGGAACTGGAAATTGCGATCGCGCAAACTCGGCTAACTTTTGTTCCAATTTTGCTAAATCTTCTATCTTCCATTCAAACGGCGGTTGTAAAGTAATATGCGGTGGCGATTTTTGGGCGGCGCGACTATTGTAAACTTCTGCAAAATGCTGCTTAATTTTATTGGCAAATTGCTGTATTTCCACAGGAGGCAATAAAGCAATAAAAAATCGTCGTTTGGATTGAGTCATTTGAATTATGAATTATGAATGCTGAACCCGCCCGCACGGAGCGCGCTGCTCGGACTAACGTCCTGCGCGGCGGAGCGAGGAGGACGGATGAAATTAAACCAAATTCTCAAAGCTAGGAGTTTGATACGATTAAAACAAACATTTTTTCTCCTTTAATTGCATAAGGGGCTTAACATTCTTTCTGAATTCATAATTCTTAATTCATCATTCGCTATGCCTTGGTTTGTCAAAATTGAGAAAGGTATTGTAGACAAGGCGACATTCGATCGCCACGTCACCGCTCACAAAGCTTTTGTTCGCGATCTCATTGCTAAGGGACATAAAGCAAAAACGGGATATTGGGGCGAGTTTGGCGGAGGAATGTTACTTTTTGAAGCCGCATCGCTAGAAGAAGCCAAAGAAATTGTGGCACGAGATCCCCTCATTCAAAATAATTGTGTAGAGTTTGAGTTGCATGAATGGTGCATAGTAGTTTCGTGAGAGCTATATTGATTGCTTTTTACAATTACATCGATAGATTCGTGACTATTTAAATTTCTTGTTTTTCAAAATCTTTCTTATCTATGGTTTGAAAGAATTGCTATTAAGTGATTGGCGATCGCAGAAAAAGAAAGAGAGCGTCACTGATGCTATTGGCTCGAACAAAATCTAATTACCGCTCGTTCCCTTCGTTATTTACTTTTTTTCAGTCAACTAAACTTTGGCTCGCTCGGTAATAATTCCGAAATTTTTTGGAAAGTTATTAGCAAAAATTAGCAATAGTAGTAAAATACCAGATGCAGGGGCGATCGCATATTTGCCTTGGAATCTACACGATCAGGAGAAAACTTACGAAAAAGTGAACAAAATTTCTAGGCGGGTATTTCTAGGGACTGGCGCAGCAGCCGCAGCGGTAGCGAGTAGCCAACTAATAACCAGTTGCACGAAGAAAGAACAACAAGTCAATCTTTATTCATCTCGTCACTACAACACCGACACTCAATTGTATGACGATTTCACCAAAGAAACGGGAATCAAAGTCAACGTCGTTGAAGGAGAGGCCGACCAACTGCTCGAACGCATTAAAAGCGAGGGCGCAAGCGGGCCAGCAGACGTTTTTGTGGCTGTCGATGTCGCTCGTCTGTGGCGAGCAGAAGAAGCAGGAATTTTTGCACCTGTTACCTCTTCTGTTATCGAACAAAGAATTCCTCAATATCTGCGACATCCACAAGGATATTGGTTTGGTTTTGCTAAGCGATCGCGAGTCATCATGTATAACAAAGAGCGCATCGATCCCAAAGCGATCGCTACTTATGAAGATCTAGCAGATCCCAAATGGAAAGGCAAAATTGTCGTTCGTCCCGCCACCAACACCTACAACCAATCGCTAGTAGCATCCTTAATCGCAGCAGATGGCGAGCAAGCAGCTGAGAAATGGTGTCGGGGTGTAGTTGCCAACTTAGCACAACCCCCCCAAGGCAACGACATGAATCGCATCGAAGCTGTAGCGTCTGGGGTTGGCGATTTAACCCTAGCTAACACCTATTATTTCATTCGTTTTGCCAAAAATGAAGACCCAGCCAAACAAGAAGTCTTCAAAAAAGTTGGCGTAATTTTCCCCAACCAAAACAATCGCGGAGCGCACGTCAATATTAGCGGTGCGGGTTTAGTGAAAACGTCTTCCAATCAAGAATCTGCCATTAAATTTTTAGAGTTTTTGACCAGCGATCCCGCTCAAGTTTTTTTAACCAAAGATAACTACGAATACCCAGCCGTTGAAGGTCTATCCCTAGACCCAGTTTTAGCGAGTTTAGGAACTTTTAAGCCAGATTTAACGGGAATTGCTGCTTATGGCCCAAACCTAGCCAAAGCCGTCGAGATTATGGCTCGTGCGGGTTGGAAATAGTTAATCAAATCAAAAAGTTTGTAAATCGTAAAAATTAAGGAGCAATAAATAACATTTATGAACAAAGTTTCTAGACGGGTATTTTTAGGGACGGGTACAGCAGCAGTAGCAATAGCAGCAAGCCAATTCGGTCGAATCAATTCCGCAACAGCACGAGATAAGGTAGTCAATCTCTATTCATCTCGTCATTACAACACCGACAGTCGGCTATACGATAATTTCACCAGTCAAACTGGAATTAAAGTTAATCTAATTGAAGGAGAAGCCGACCCCCTCATCGAACGGATTAAAAGCGAAGGACGTAACAGTCCCGCCGATATCCTTCTAACCGTCGATGCAGGTCGTTTGTGGCGAGCCGACCAGGAAGGATTATTTGCTCCGGTTAATTCTCAAGTACTACAACAAAAAATACCGGCTTATCTAAGAGATCCCGAAGGTCATTGGTTTGGGTTCAGCAAACGAGTGCGGGTAATTATGTATGGAAAAGAGCGCGTCGATCCTTCGCAACTGTCCACCTATGAGGATTTAGTGAATGCGAAATGGAAAGGCAAATTAGTCACGCGATCGTCCACTAATATCTATAGTCAGTCTCTATCGTCTTGGTTAGTTGGAATTCATGGAGAAGCCGAGACAGAAAAATGGTGTCGGGGTTTAGTAGCTAACTTCGCCAGACAGCCGGAGGGAAATGACAAAGCGCAAATAGAAGCAGTTGCAGCGGGAATGGCCGACCTCGCGATCGCCAACACATATTATCTTGCTAACTATGCCAGAGATAAAGACCCTGCTAAAAAAGCAATTTACGATCGCGTTGGCGTATTCTTCCCAAACCAAAACGGTCGCGGCGCTCATGTCAACATTAGTGGCGGCGGATTACTCAAAACAGCGCCTAACCAAGAAGCCGCTATTCAGTTTCTAGAATATTTAGTCAGTTCGCCAGCGCAAGATTTCTTCGCCAGAGGGAATGACGAATACCCAGTAATTGAAGGGATCGCACTCGAACCGCTCGTCGCTAAATTTGGTTCCTATAAATCCGATGTTAGCGGCGTTGCTACCTACGGAGCTAACCTAGCCAAAGCAGTACAGGTGATGAATCGTGCGGGTTGGAAGTAAACAATTCTCAAAAATCAAAGAGGAATAAATCGTGAATTATCAAAAAACATTAAACAAAAACCGACTTTCTATTGCAACAGCAATCTTATTAGGTTTAGTTACTTTCGGCACGGGTTGCAGCAACAATACCTCGCAACCTACAGCGACGACAGAATCTCAACCTACAGCAACCACAGAAGCTCAATCTGGCGACATCAAAAAAGTCATCGTTAGCGATTTTGCCAACCAAGTTGTCATTCCTACCTATCAACTTCTAGTTACTAAATCTGGAGATTTATCAAAAGCCGTCGATGCTTTTGTGGCTAAACCAGGAGACGACACCCTCAAAGCAGCGCAGGAAGCTTGGAGAGCCAGTCGTACTCCTTGGGAGCAAAGCGAAGCCTTTGCCTTCGGACCAGCATCTTCGCTGGGTTACGATGGAGATTTGGACGATTGGCCCGTTAACGAAACCGATGTCAAAGCAGTTATTAGCAGTAAAGCAGAACTGACTCCAGAGTCCATCAAACAATTACAAACTACCCAAAAAGGTTTTCATACAATTGAATACTTACTTTTTGGGCTAAATAACGATAGAAAAGCCGCCGATTTGTCAGAAAGAGAGATTAAGATGTTAAAGCTTCTGACAGATGCCTTTAACCAAACCGCGCAAGACTTAACCAAGAGTTGGGTTGAAGGCGTTAATGGCAATCCAGCTTACTCTCAGGTGTTTGCTACCGCAGGCGATAGCGGCAATAATTCCTATCCAACAGTCAATGCTGCCTTAGAAGAGATCGTTCAAGGTAAGATTGGATGTTTGGATGAAGTTGCTAATGAAAAGATTGGAGAGCCTCTCAAAGAAAAAACAACCAAAGATCTCGAAAGTCGCTTTAGCCATCATTCCCTCGAAGACTTCAAAAGCAATATTCGCAGCGTCGAAAATGCTTATTTAGGGCGAGCCGCCGAGTCAAACGAGAGTAAAGGAAAAAGCATTAGCAATTTAGTCGCGCAAACCGATCCCAAACTCGACGAACAGGTAAAAAGCGAACTCCAAGCCGCTTTAGTTGCCCTCGATGCCGTTCCTAACCCCGTCGAACCCAAAATGAGCGATGCCGATGCACTATCCAAGCTAGAAGCCGCTCAAAAGGCGATCGCAACCGTTCAAGAAACTATGGAACAGAAAGTTTTGCCCATTGTAAAAGGATAAAAGTGTGGATGTAGGGGATACTTTAGAGAGTTACTAGTGACCAGTGACCAGTTACTAGAGACAAGGAAGACAAGACCGAATACTAACTCCTGAACTGCTAATTTTCATCCGTCCTCCTCGCTCCGCCGCGCAGGACGTTAGTCCGAGCAGCGCGCTACGTGCGGGCGGGTTCATCATTCATAATTCATCATTCTTGAAATGAATTTTTCAATACGTCAAGAACAACCCAAAAAGTGGCTTGTCCTCTTAGCATTGTTCTTTGTAGCAGCGATCGCGGGAATTTTTCTCTCAAGGCTGTTTCAGCCTCATACAAGTCCCCTGGCCGGAGGAGAAACAACCGTTTTTAACCGCACTTCTAGTGCCTACGAACAACCAGCATCGGGTTTAACCGAAGCGGAAATGAAGCAGCATCGACAAGGCGATCGCGCTTTTGATGCTGTCTTCGTGACCGCACCCGCCCAAGTTAATCCTGGTTTAGGGCCTTTTTTCAATAATGCTTCCTGCGGAGGCTGTCACTTAAGGGACGGTCGGGGCATGGCCGAAACAGGTCAGCTTTTGGTACGAGTCAGCGACTCACAAACGCCAAGCGCTAAGTCGGCTGCCGATCCTGCTAAATTTCATGCTGAAGGCTCGGTAGAAATCGAGAATACGCCTCCCGTAACGGGATTGGGCAATCAGATTCAAGATAGTAGCATTTTTGGGCAAATTCCAGAGGCAAGGGTTAATCTCGAATGGCAAGAAACCGAAGGCAAGTATGGCGATGGAACTTCTTATCAATTGCGATCGCCCAAAGCCGATATTTCGTTACCCGACGGCAAACCGCTAACAAAAGAAGTGCTGACTTCTTTACGCATTCCTCCCCCAGTCTTTGGTTTGGGACTTTTAGAAGCCATTCCCGAACAAACGATTCGGGATTTGGCCGACCCCGAAGACAAGAATCGAGATGGGATTTCCGGTCGTCCGAATGAAGCTTGGGATGTTGTGTCCAAATCAACGGCGTTAGGTCGTTTCGGGTTGAAGGCTAATACTCCCAATCTCCTTCAACAGACAGCAGCCGCTTATGTCAATGATATGGGCATTACCAATCCTTTGTTTCCCGCAAGCGATGGAACGACCGATATCGATCGACAAACGCTAGAAAATAACACATTTTACGTGCAAACTCTCGGCGTTCCCGCCCGCACATTACTCGAAGACCCTCAAGTCAAGCAAGGCGAAAAACTCTTTTCCCTAGCTAATTGTGCCGCTTGTCACGTTGCCGAATTGCGGACGGGAGACTATAAGGTAAATGCGATCGCCAATCAAACGATCCATCCCTATACCGATTTACTTTTGCACGATATGGGAACGGGATTAGCTGATAACCGTCCTGACTTTAAAGCTTCGGGAACCGAATGGCGCACGTCAGCGTTGTGGGGAATTGGTCTGACTCAAACAGTCTTGCCTTATTCTGGCTACCTCCATGACGGTCGCGCCCGCACGCTAGAAGAAGCGATTCTCTGGCACGGCGGCGAAGCTGAATCGTCTAAAGAAGCATTTAGAACGATGACCAAGGGCGATCGCGCCGCTCTTGTCAAGTTTCTGAATTCGTTGTAAAAAGATGTAACGATAATCATTTTTAAAAGGTGTGAGGACAAATGAGTCAATTACTTTGGAAAGCTTTAATTGCCACAACAGCCATACTAGGAACTTCTTTAATCGGGGTTCCTAGCTCCCAAGCGTTACCCGATTCTGGCGAGTTACCGAGCGATCCGATGGATCAACTTACCAGCGTTTCGGAGTTAAGAGATGTAGCGCCTACCGAATGGGCCTACGAAGCACTACAAAGCTTAGTAGAGCGCTATGGTTGTATAGTAGGCTATCCCGATAGCACGTATCGAGGCAATCGCGCCTTGACGCGCTGGGAATTTGCCGCAGGTTTAAACGCTTGTATGAACACTATTGAGCGTTTAATTCAAGAAAACGTCGCCGTCCTCAAGGAGGATGTCGATACCCTAAAGCGACTAGCACAAGAATTTGAAACCGAATTAGCTGCCCTCGGCGGACGAGTGGATAACTTAGAAGCAAGAGTTTCTTTCCTCGAAGACCATCAATTCTCCACGACAACCAAATTAACTGGGGAAGCAGTCATGGCTGTATACGGCATTATTGATGGGGACAGAGATGGCGGTGAGGATACCGAAAAAGTTCCTGCTTTCGGACATCGGACGCGCTTGGAATTGAATACCAGCTTTACCGGAGAAGACTTGCTTTTTACCCGACTAGCAACGGGTAACATTGCCGATTTATCAGAAGAAGCAGGAACTTTTGAAGGAAGTTTGGAATTTAGTCAACCCGATGATAACGATGTTGCCGTAGAAGTTCTCAATTACAGCTTTCCTATCGCCGAAGGAATCAATATTTGGATAGAAGGAACTGGCGGGGCTTTTGATGACTTTACCTCTACCAATAACTTCCTCGATGGCGATGGTGGCACCGGGGCATTATCTGCTTTTGGTACGCGCAACCCAATTTATAGTCAAGGCGAAGGGGCTGGTCTTGGCATCCAAGGTGCGTTAGGTGCTTTTGAATTCAGCTTGGGCTATTTAGCGACTGAAGCTAACGATCCTTCAGAAGGGGCTGGTTTATTTAATGGCCCTTACGGAGCGATCGCTCAAGCAGGGTTTGTACCCAACGAGGAAATTGCGGTAGCTGCCACTTTTGTTTATGGTTATAACAATCTCGATACGGGAACGGGTAGCCGTCTTTCTAATTTCCAATCCTTCACCGAAGAAGAATTTGGCGAAGCTGTTAATACTGAGAACTACTCGGCTGGATTGGGCTTTAGTTGGCGAGTGGCTGATTTCATCGTCTTAGGCGGTTGGGGCGGATACACGCATTCAGAAATCCGCGAGGGCGGCCCAATCGGCGACGGCAGTTTAGAAATTTGGAACTGGGCAGCTACGCTTGCTTTTCCCGATCTATTTAAAGAAGGCAGTACTGGAGGGATTATTGTCGGGATGCAACCGTGGGTATCCGATTCGGATATTAACATAGCAGGTATCGAGCGTGAAGATCGAGATACTTCTTTACATATCGAAGCTTTCTACGAGTATGCGCTGACAGATAATATCAAAATTACTCCTGGAGTAATCGTTATTACTGCACCAGATTCTAATGACGATAATTCGCCCTTAGTCATTGGAACGATTCGTACTACTTTTACTTTCTAATCTCAAATTCGATCGACTCCAGAAAAGCATTTGAGGTTAAACTGACCATCAAATACGCGCTATCAATCAATTCTTCCCATTGTTAGAGCCTGGAGCGATCGCATTATGCCAGCGAATTCTTCAATTCAATTCTTAGATCTTCCTCAATTGCCAATTGTCTCTAGTTGCGGACAAGCTTGGAGTAAAATTCAACTCGCTCACTATCGCCAACCTGCATTTTGTATTCCAGAACATATCCCTGCTTATCATGGAATTTGTATTAATGCTGGTAAAACAGTAAATCTCAAACAACAAGTTGACGGAAAAATCGAGATAGTCGATTCTGTTCCTGGTGATGTAGGAATTTATCCAGCCTTTCTCAGTCAATCTTTTGCTTGGGACGAGCGAGCAGAATTTCTTATAGTTTATTTAGAACCTGTTTTATTCAATCAGTTAGGAGAAGAATTGTATGGATGCGATCGCGTTGAATTAATTCCGCAATTAAGTTCGCTATTCGATCCCCTAATCCAACATGCTCTAGCACTTAAAACAACCTTAGAAACCGATGGAGTCGGTAGTCGTCTATATGCAGAGTCGATGGCAAATGCACTTTCGGTTCATTTACTATCGCGTTACTCCAGTCGCGATCGCAAAATTCAACCTTACAAAGGAAAGCTTTCACGACAACAGCTAAAACTTATCGTCGATTATATTTACAACCATTTAAATGAAGATTTAAGCTTGCTGGAATTAGCATCAGTCTTGCAATTAAGCGAATATCATTTTGCTCGTTTATCTAAACAAACAACTGGTATCGCACCACATCAGTATCACATTCAATGTCGCATCGAACGTGCCAAACAGTTGGTTTTACAAAAAGAGCAAACAATCGTAGAAATTGCTCAAACCGTTGGATTTTCTAGTCAAGGACACCTCAACTATCATTTCAAACGTCAAATTGGAGTGACTCCCAAACAGTTTTTGCAACAATAGCAAGAATTTAGAAAAATAAAGCAAAAACCTTGAATACAAACGATAGCAATATTTTCGATACTAAGTAGATCCTAAAAAGTTAAGGAAATAATTGCTATGTCGATAGAACAGAACAAAGCGATCGCCTTGCGTCTTGCCAAAGAAGGATGGGGAACTATGCCAGGTTGGGAAAAAATCTGGGATGAATTGGTCGATCGAGATATCGTTCAGTATTTTTGTTCTCAAAGCGAATCTATTTGCGGATTGGAAACGAATAAAGCCTTTCAAGCTTCATTATTTGAGGGATTTCCTAAAATAGAACAGACGATTGAATCGGTTGTTGCTGAAGGTGACAAAGTAGTTTATTTTCATACCTTAAAAGGCGCACACACAGGAACTTTTATGGGCATCGAACCTACAAACAACTGGGTGAAAGCAACAGGTTTTACGATGGTGCGCGTTGCTAATAGCAAGATAGTTGAAATGTGGTACGAAACAAATTTATTAGCAGTTATGCAACAACTCGGCATTATAGCAGATCTCAAATAGATTAGCGATTGGTGACTGGTGAATTTGCTAGTCACCAATTTAGTAATCTCTCTTTCTTCTCATAGTAAACTTGCTGAGTTTCGATCTAAAAATAACGTAGCGTTGGGACATTTACGAAGAATAGATGCAGGACAAGTAGGTGCGATCGCGTCTGCAAGCATTTTTTTAATAATAGGTGCTTTACCCTGTCCGGGAGCAAGACAGATAATTTTTTGTGCGCAAGCTAGCATGGGAAGGGTTACGGTAAAGGCGTATTGCGGTACGGCTTCTAGGTGGGGAAAGTAACCTTGGTTAACTTGTGCTTGGCGCGTTGTCATAGCTAATCGCACTAGTTTAACGCAAAGAGGGTCGTTAAAGTTAGCAACGTCTGGCTCGTTAAAAGCGAGGTGTCCGTTTTGTCCGATGCCGAGCAAACAAAGATCGATGGGTTGTGCCATTAATAAGTTAGCGTAGCGATCGCATTCGGCGATCGGTTCGGGGGCATCTCCTTGTATGTAGTAAAAATAAGCTGGATTGACTTGATTTTCTACCTTTTGCGCAAATAATACTGAAAACTTCCAGTCGCTTCGGCTTTAATTCCTAAATATTCATCCAAATGAAATAAGATAATGCGACTCCAATCGATTCCTCCTAATGCAATCAATGCTTTGAGAAATTGAATCTGGGAATTTCCAGTTGCTAGCATGACAGCAGCTATTTCTTGACGGTTTAAAACAGCTTGCAAGTAAGTTTGCCCTATCTGGGCTGCATTTTGAGCTAATTCGATTTCGTTGTTATAAGTGAGTACGCGCAGATCGTCAACGCTAACAGTCTTGACAGAATTCATCGATCGCAAACAATTGTGTAAATCATGCATAGCTTTATCTTCTCATCTGCCAAGATCGTCGTAAAGTCAATTCATTGTATCAATGCTAGACAAGGTAAGAATTTTAGTCATAATTTTTTCAATTGTTTTGATGTTATGTTTCGGTGCGATCGCACCTGCCTCAGCATTAATTAGGCAAACTGAAGAAATATCGGGTCAAATGCTTTCTCAATCTAGGCAAACGCTAGAAGATAAAGCGGGAAATACATGGCAAGTTATTTTTTTTAAAGAAATAAAGAATGAGAAAACTCCTACAATTAATTTAAGATTAGTAGGTTTTCCAGGCGCGATCGCCTTCGCTCATCCCCAAGATTTAAAAATAAAAATTCGGTCGGGAATGACCTTAACGGCTCAGGATATTTTTGCCGAACAATCTCCCTCTCCAAATGTCGGTCAGTACGACTTTAGCAAGATCGTGAAACGCCTAGAGAGTAATAGTTTTTGGGAATTAGAATTGCCGTTAGTCGAGCGAACAGTAGAATTAAGGATTCCTTATTTTGTTATTGAAGAATGGCAGACTATAGCGGCTACAGATAGCAATTAGCTAATAGTTAGTTTTAACTCCAAAAAGAGAAAAAAATTTCCAACTCTCCTCAAAATTCTCTTCTGAAGACATATTTCTTATGCAAGAAGAAATTGGTAGTTTTAGTTAATACAATAAATATAAAGATAGTATTGGAGTAAAGCTCTATGGTACGTCAAATTAGTCTTGTATTAGGAATCGGAGCCTTGTTGACAATTTGTACGCATCCAGTCCAAGCAGAACCAGTACAAAGGTCGTCTCGTGGTTCTCTCAACACGTTGGAAGGTCGCAGCACTGAAAAAGATGCAGAAGTATTCTTTCCCGGTCTTCCACAAAGTAATATGCCTTCCTATCCCGAAAATACGGTTGGAAACGAGTCGAGACAAAAAACTAAATTTAGATTGTGGGGCGAAGACGTTAATGTCGATGTGGGAGACTATCTCAGAAACGACGATGTTTATTTAGACCCTTCGATCGCGCCTGGAGATGCTCCCGATAACGGAAAAGTCCGATTTCTCATTAATCTAGATGAATGGAATCGATAACTTCAAAACTCTTCAAAATGAGGCATCAACTGTAAAACCCCCATCGCCAATTCCTTGGGATCTAAGGCTTTAGTTTCAAAAAATGCCATCATATCCGGCAGTTGCGGATTGCCACGAGACGATCCCGTCACGCCCATAGCAACGATTAAACCACAATATCCATTAGTTTTTTGCGAGCGACGATCCCAATTTCTCCTCGCTTGAATGTGTTCGGGGTCGTCCCCTAGAAACTCGCCAAAGATGTAAAGGTTGCCGTTGTCCGTTTGAATAATTCCCAAATCATAACGAGTCGTCGTAAACGGATCTTCTCCAGGATTAAAACAAATTCCTTTTAGTCCTCCATCAGCTTGTAAAGTTTCAATCAGGACTTTTGCTTTCGGACGAGATGTTTGAATCAAAATGACGGGTAATCCATCGCCTTTAGAGACAGCCCCTTGAGATTGATAATAAATTTTAGGCTGATGGCGCATACTCTCAACTAACTCCCACGGAACCATTCCTACGCTCAAAAAAGCATTTTCTGGTACTAAATCTTCTCGCAGAGGGATGTCTAAATCGGAATCCTCATCCTCGTCTTCTAAGGTTTCTGAAATATCTAGCAACTCAGCCGATAAATCTGGCAAAGTCGATACGGTTACCGAGATAGTATCTCGCGTTTTGGCAATGGGCGAGAGCGGGATGCGATAGCGCTTGCTAATTGTCCCAATCGGTTCTTGTTCCAAATCGCGGCGACAAGCACGAAAGAAGCGTAAAAGCGCTTGTAGCGACAAGTAAACCGTTTTGGCTTCTTCTTCGTCTAAATAAGGTCGAATCCCTTCATAAGGATGGACGCTGCCAAAAAGCGGACGAATTTCAGACGGTTCTAGTGCGGCAAGATCGAGGTTTTCTTCTTCCCATTCGAGATCGCGAGTGGATTCATAATTGAGAAACCAGCAATCTTGTGCTAAAAATGCTTTTTCAAGTTGTTCGGCAGATTTTTCTTCGAGAGCCGCAAGCCGAAATTGTTTGAGCGAATCGAGAGAGCGATATAGGATCGCGCCATATTCTTTACCCAGCATTCCCATCACGCAGGCATAGACAGTATCTACATCGCAATGATTGAGTTCGATCGCGATAATCTCGTGGTCGGCTAATACGTCCCACGGTTCTTGCTGCCAAAGTTCTTTAGCAGTTTGTTTGAGAATAGTGTCGTATTGCGGCGGCAATGCTGGCGGTCGAGTAGAATTAAGTTCCTCGAAGCTGCGAAAGAGTTCATCGATTAGGGGCAAATCTGGCACGTAATCGATCGCGATATCTAAACTCTGCAAAGCACCCCGCAAAAAGAATTGAATTTCGCGATTGCGAACGATAATCTTTTGAGGACGCGCGGGTTTAGCAGGACTGTGAGGCGTTTCGATCGCCCTTAACAAGGTACGCACGACCGCTTCGGGCCCCATTTCTGGAGAAACGACCTCCATTGCTCTAACAAAACCTTCCGACCCATCTACCCAAATAATACATTCCCCGCTGTTGTCTCCATTGGTTTCTAAACTTTCTTGTAGATGAGAGAGCGCGCGGCGATCTCCTTCCCAGACGCTGGGAATTTGGGGGATTTTTTTGAGTCTGCGTTTAGTCGTCTGAGGGAGATTGTTCATAGAAGATCGACTGAGTTGAATGGAAAAACTGACACTGAAGTGCGATCGGTAGCGATTCTACTTTAACGACTTTCGTGCGAATTCATTTTATAAAGTAGTTATTAATTATTGGTTGAGATGCGACCTTATCTCATCTGTATATTAATTATTTAGAGATTGATTTCCTAGTTAAATATACTATCAACTAGACGAAACGACTTGATAAACAAAGCTTAATGTAGCCCAAACTCGATTATCTAGCGCATAAACATCGGTTAGCCCTCCCAATATTTCGCTTTTAACTGCACTGGCTTGATGTAAATCCTCTAGTAATGCCAGAGAAACTTCTAAAGGATTGGGAAGCTTGAGAATTTGCTCTTTATCGCCTTTTAGATAATCGATGCTACTCAATGCTTCAAGGGTTTTAGTAAAGGGAACAAAAGACGCAATAATTTGAATTTCTGTTAAGCCACTCGGAGCCGATACCATTGAGTCAAGCGGATCTGAAGCGCTAGGAACGATAAGCCGATCCCCAGGGAGGATACATCGCTGCTGCAATTGAGAAGTTTTGTCTTTGAGTGCAGATTCATCAATCGTTTGGGGCGTATAAAGCGCGATCGCGTTACTAGAAGAATCCATTCCTAAGAGCAAAAAATAAATTGGGCGATCGCTAAAATTTTCAATTCGATATTGGATTTGAGTGCCAATGGGGACTCGTGGCAATAAAGCAGTTCGAGCGAGCGAATCCATCGTCGGTTTGGCTTGAGGACGCGTATCGCGCTCTTGCAAAACGCGGGAAGTTTTCCCCACTACTTCTAAGCTAGCGCTCATTTCCAAACCAGAAGAACCTTCATTCGCCGTCAAGCGCCATAATTTTGCCGCTAGCAGTTTTTGAAATTGAGGTTCTAAACGAGCGATCGCTGATTTAACCGCTTCGTTGACAGTTCCTTGGACGGTTGGCAGCGCCTCGCCTCCGACAGTAAATAATCCGTACCCTTTCCAAAGGGGCGCGATTCCAGGGGTGTCTTGTCCAGAAGCTAACAGTTTTTCTGTGTCGGTTGCGGGAATTTTTCCTAAGACGCAATCTGCTACTTGTTCTCCCACTGCGATCGCCGCTTTAACCGCAGTTATCCCCGAAAAAGCGCTAGTCGCATCGACTCGCTCGATTCTCTCCAAACTCCGATCTAAGGCAACGGTAAGACTTAAATTATGTGGTAGCATCCGAATCGATTCTCGAACGAGTTGCCCGACTTGTAACGGGATCGCTTGCGGGTCAGGTTCGTTGAGTAATTTTGCTTTAGCGGCGATTCCTTTAACCGAGAGAATTTGTAAAACTTCTGATTGGGGCGACCCGACAACCGTCCAACAAGAATTGAGTCCGTAATCTTCAAGAACATTCGCTGGCAATCCCGTTAACGCGATTTTTACCGAGCGATCGTCGTCAACGCGAGTAATAATTCCTTGTGCTTTAATGAGATTACTAGGGAGCGAATAATAAGTTAAAAGTTGCTTATCGCCGCTAAATTGAGGTTCTTGCTTAGTTCCGATCGTCGCTGCCATTTGTTCGGCCGTTCTCTTCATTACCGAATAAATTTTATTGGCGGGTGTAACTTCCCACAGATATTGAGTGAGGGTGTAGGTAAACAACCCCGCACTAAATCCATCGATCGCGATTTCTGTCGCTACTTGTTTGGGCTGAGCGGCTGCTAGAATCGTACCGGAAAACGGTTTGCTACTGGGCAACTGTTGTTGTAGTTGTTTTTGGAAGGCTAATTCTTCAGGACCCGATTTTTCGGCTGGATTAGGAAAAGAACGTCCGTGCAGATTTCCTTGCAGGAGTTGTCCCGTACTGTGAAAACTGGTATCTAAAATAAAAGTAACTCGCTCGGTTTTTAGCGATCGCCCCAATAATAATAATGTTTCTTCGAGTAAATCGTTAGTTACGGGCGCGTTTTTAGTCGCAAGAATTGCATCGCTAGGCATCAAACTATTGAGCGATCTTTCGGGTTCGCCAGAGACTAACGACTCTTCAGGTTGAGGAAGATAAACTTTTCTGCCGTAACCGCTAAAGTGAAAGACAACGACATCTCCCGGCGCTGCTTGTTTGATAAGATGTTCCACAAATGCTGTCTCGATGGCTTCTCGCGTTGCTCGATCGCCCGTTAGCGTTAGGATATCTTGTTGTTTGAAGCCAAAACGATAAACGAGCAATTCTTTTTGCAATTCGACATCGCTCAAACAGCCCTTTAAATTGGCATCATCGGTATAATCGTTAATTCCGATTAATAAAGCTAATTTCCGAGGCGTAGTTGCTGCTAGAGCCTGATGATATGAAGCTAATCGATTTTGCCACCATCCACTTTGGCTGCTGCCGATGCCTAAAGTCAGCAACCCCAATCCAGCCCTTTGCAAAAAAGTCCGCCGATCTAGTCTCATTAGAAATCTTTTTATTAAACAGCGATCGCGGTAGAGATGCGACAGAGTGCATCCCTACTCTAGCGCAGCCATACCGCCAACAGCTAATTACTATTCTTTGAGGTGCATCATGGCTTTAGCTAATTCGGCAGCCACTTCTGGGCGAGAAAATTCTGGCGGTGGCAGTTCGCCTCGGCGTAACATTTCTCTGACTTTAGTTCCTGAAAGGTGAATGCGTTCTTCTGTGGCACTCGGACTGGTTTTTGTGGTTGCCATTTGTTGAGTGCGCTTGCAATAGAAAGCGTGTTCAAACATCATGGGCACGATTCCCAATTCTTGCGGTTCAAACTCTTCAAAGATTTTTTGTCCGTCGTAAGTCCCGTAGTAGTCGCCTACGCCAGCATGGTCGCGACCGACAATAAAATGCGTACAGCCGTAGTTTTTACGTAGAATGGCATGAAAAATGGCTTCTCTAGGCCCTGCATAGCGCATCGAACAGGGATTAATTGCCAAAATGACTCGCTCTTGAGGAAAATATTTTTCCATCATGATTTCATAACAGCGCATCCGCACGTCTGCGGGTACGTCATCGCTTTTGGTCACGCCGACGAGGGGATGGAGAAACAGACCGTCTACTGTCTCTAAGGCGCATTTTTGGATGTATTCGTGGGCGCGGTGGATGGGATTGCGGGTTTGGAAGCCGACTATCGTTTTCCAGCCTTTTTCTTTGAATAGCTTTCGCGATTCAACTGGATCGATTTGATATTTGGGAAATGACGGATGAGGATGGCGTTCTAGCAACCAGACCGGCCCGGCTAGATAAATGGAACCTTGTTCGTAAAGAACTTTGACACCTGGATGGTTGATATCGTCGGTGCGATAAACGTTAACGGCTTCGTGGGCTTTATTGTAGCGATATTTCTGCGTCAGTTCCAATACGCCAATAAAGTTGCCTTCAGCGTCGTCGAGACGAATCCAACTGCCTTCTTTAAGAGAGTTGGCAATCTCTTCTTCTACAGGCAAGGTCACGGGAATCGACCAGGGAAGACCGTTAGTAAGACGCATATCGTCTACAACTTTTTCATAGTCTTCCTGTTCCATAAAGCCTTTGAGAGGACTAAATCCGCCAATGGCGATCGCAATTAGATCCGAAGTCGCTCTCTCATCTAGTTTAACGCGAGGCAATTTCTCTGCCTGAGCAAGAAATTCTGCACGTTCGGCGGGGGTTGCTATCCGATTAACAAGTTGTCCGCCGTGAGGCGCAATTCCATCCGTATGTGTGGTCATATTAATTTTTCTAACTGTCGGGATCGATCCTACCTTGGTCTGATATCTATTTAAAAGAGTATTGACAATCGAAAAAGTTGTCTCGCTATCAAAATCTCTTTGGCGGTCTTAAACTATGGGATATCAAAAGATTTTAGTCGCACTCGATCGCTCGTCGCAATCTGACGCAATTTTTGAAAATGCGCTCTTAACTGCCAAACAAAACAATGCGGCGTTGATGTTATTTTATTGCTTGCCCGTCGTAGAACCCGGTATGACTCCCTACAGCAATCTCTATGGCGAAGAACTAATTAATTTCTCTCAAAGCCTTCATGCAAAACTCGAAAAAGACACCGACGAAGCGCGACAATGGTTGAGTGAATATTGTCAAAAAGCAACAGAACAGGGAGTTCCTACAGAATGGGATTACAAAGTTGGAGAAGCAGGACGTTTGATTTGTGAAGTTGCCCATACCTGGGAAGCCGATTTAATTATTATCGGTCGTCGAGGATTGCGGGGTTTTACAGAAATGTTTCTGGGAAGTGTCAGTAATTATGTCATTCATCATTCTCGTTGTTCGGTATTGGTCGTTCAAGGAACAAAAGAATTATGAATTATGAATTATGAATTATGAATTACGCCTCCCAAGAATAATTAAATCTCGTTCTATCTCGTCTAATTCGGCTATTTTGGGCAGATATCCCCATTGTTGAAATTGGTATTTCGCAAATAGTTGCAAACTGGGCTGATTGTGAGCAAAAATAAAACCGAGTAGGGTATTGAGTCCGAGATGGGGGCTGCGTGCGATCGCCTGTTGCAATAGTTGTTCTCCAATGCCTTGACGATGATAAATTGGAGAAACATAAATGCTCAGTTCCGCAGTTTTATGATAAGCGGGGCGACCGTAAAAGGATTGAAAACTCAACCAACCTGCAATTGTCTGTTCGACTTCCATTACCCAAATCGGTCTATTGTTCGGCGAATGCTCCTCAAACCAGCGCTTGCGACTCTCGACGGCGATAGGTTCTAAATCTGCTGTTGCTTGACGCGAAGGAATACTGGCATTATAAATTTCAATAATTGCAGGTAAGTCGGTTTCAGTCGCATCTCGAATTTTCATCCTACTCAACTCTGTTAGCGTTTCATTGTGTTGCTCAAAATTCAGATTTTACAAGCAGCACTGTTTTGTCAAGTAAATTTAAATTTTTTTACAAAATGAATAAACATCACTATTTTGCACGAACTGTCATCTACTGCACAATTACAGTCAATTCAGTAAACATCATAGAATAGTTAACACATTAACTATTTGGTTGAGCAGTCAACTACTCCTCATCAAATGACCCGTTCATCATCCGATCTCGATTTTCTTCAACAATGGCGACATACTCTCGCTCCTTACAACTTGGGATATAAGTTGAAACTTGCATCTCAATTAATGTACCGCGATTTTTTGGAGCGTCTTGAACCCTGTGGTCTAACTCCATTTCATTATCTTGTCTTATGTTGTCGGGAGGAAGATGGTCTTTCGACCACGGGAATTGCGGATAAACTCAAGCAATTAGGCGCAACGCTAACAGGTGTTGTCGATCGCATGGAGGAGCGTAACCTTGTCTGTCGAGAGCGTAACTCTAGTACAGCGCGGCTTAAATAGAATACCCATTAAACAGCTAATACCTTACCTGTATAAGTCCACTTGAATGGCTTCGCCATAGTGCGATTAAAGTAGTCAATAAAATCAAAGATTCGGGTTTTCAGGTCATTTTATTGGCAAAGTACTCGTAGGCTCTTACTTCTACAAATAAATCTTTGTATAATTCACAATAGGTATCTACACATTTAACAGTAGGTTGGGCTGGTCTGGGCTTAATCATTCTCTAGCTCTGGCTTTCAAGCTTTGCCCTTCATTTTAACTCTCCCAGTCTGACGGAAGAGGGATAAATAAAAACTTCAGATTTGCCTCTTCTTGACGCGATCGCTAATTTCTCAAAATTTAATCTCTTCTTAATATCTAAGCTCTAAATTAAATATTCTTTTTTGCATCTTTCTTAAGAAAGATTTCATTATAAGTTTTGCCAATATTAATGATAGTT
>JAAUUT010000020.1 GCA_012031035.1 Candidatus Altimarinota bacterium
AGGGGGACAAGGGGGACAAAGAGATTAAAAACGAAGAACTTGCAATTCATAATTCATAATTCATAATTCATAATTTTTTTAATGACTAATATTCGGATTGGCAACGGTTACGATATTCATAAACTGGTAGAAGGAAGACCACTAATCCTTGGCGGGATTGAAATTTCTCATACCGTTGGACTGTTAGGACACAGCGATGCTGACGTACTAACTCATGCGATTATGGATGCCATGTTAGGTGCTTTGAGTCTTGGGGATATCGGTCTTTACTTTCCTCCCACCGATCCGCAATGGGCAGGGGCAAATAGTTTAAGGTTATTAGAACAAGTCGATGGATTAGTGCGATCGCGCGGTTGGAAAATTGGCAATATTGATTCAGTCATCGTCGCCGAACGTCCTAAACTTAAACCCCATATTAAAACTATGCAGGAAAAATTAGCGGGGGTTTTATCGCTTAATCCCGACCGAGTAAGTATCAAAGCAACGACCAACGAACAATTAGGCCCTGTCGGACGAGAAGAAGGAATTGCTGCTTATAGCGTTGTTTTATTAATTTTAGAGCAATAAATGTACCCTTAGAAACATATTCTAATGCTTTGGCAGACGAAACGAAGAGGAAGAACGCATGGGCAGCAAAATTTGAGTTAATTTGCGTAATTGATCTGCCGTTCCCATACAAATCAGTAAATCGCCTGCCATAAGAATAGTATCGCCTGTGGGACCACCGATGAGCGTTCCATCAGCACGACGAATCGCTAGGACTAACGCGCCAGATTGCGATCGCAACCTCGCTTGACTCAAAGTTTGACCCACGCAAGGACAAGTCTTGGGATCGATGAGAAATTCTTCCATATAAAAAGCACTATTGGTTCCCGTTAGGATACCATCGACAAAATCCATCACCTGCGGTCTGAGGGCGGCAGCAGCCAAGCGCCTGCCTCCGGTAATATAAGGAGAGACGACCGCATCAGCGCCTGCGCGTTGGAGTTTTTGTACGGCTTCTTCGGTGCTAGCGCGCGCGATCGCGCGTATTCTAGGATTGAGCGTCTTAGCAGAAAGAACCGTGTAGAGATTTTCGGCATCGGAAGTCAAAGCAGCGACGATACAAATAGCGCGATCAATTTTAGCGGCGATAAGCGACTCATCTAAGGTTGCATCTCCTTGGATAACGGGATATCCGATTTCTTTAGCTTTTTCGACTTGTTCGGGGTCGGAATCAATGAGGACAAAAGAAATTTTTTCTGCTTGAAATTCGATCGCCACTTGACGACCCGTGCGCCCAAATCCGCAGAGAATATAATGATTAACTAATGTTTCTATCAAGCGTTTTTCCTGCCTCCGTCGAATTCCAACCTGAAAGTATCCCTGAATCAGCGCCTCGGTAAATCGATTGACGATATAACCAATAGTAATCAACCCCATGACAATTAAAACCATCGTGAAGAGGCGACCACGTTCGTTGAGAGGATTGATTTCGCCGAATCCAACGGTTGCTAGCGTACTCATGGTCATATAAGCGGAATCTAACCACGTCCATCCTTCTACGAATCGATACCAAAGCGTACCGATGAAAAAAACAACGCCTAATGCGACGATACCACCAATTAATTCTTGCCGCAGTCTCTTATATTTAGGGTCAATTGTCGCCAATGTTGTTACGCCTCGTTAAGATGGATCGTGATTTGAATGCGATCGAACAGAAAATTCTGTTTAAGTGTGCTTAAAATTGCCCATAGATTTTAATATTGGTCAGGAGTCAATTGTGAGTTTAGAAACCCTGCTTCAAAATCCCTCATCTAGTCCTCAATCGGAAGCGAATTCATCTAATCCCTTCGATAAAGAAGAGTTTAATACCTATGTTATGAATACCTATGGACGCTTCCCCATCGCCATAGAACGAGGAGAGGGATGTCGCCTGTGGGATACCGAAGGACGCGAGTATTTGGATTTCGTTGCTGGAATTGCAACCTGTACGCTAGGACACGCACACAAGGCGTTAATCGAAACCGTTAGCCAACAAATTCAGAAGCTTCACCATGTTTCTAATCTTTTCTATATTCGAGAACAAGGAGAACTCGCCAAGTGGATTGTAGAACATTCTTGTGGCGATCGCGTATTTTTCTGTAATTCTGGGGCAGAAGCCAACGAAGCAGCAATTAAATTAGTTCGCAAGTACGCTCATACGGTTTTAGATTTCCTAGAGCAACCCGTCATTCTCACCGCTAAAGCTAGCTTTCACGGACGCACCCTCGCTACAATTACCGCTACCGGACAGCCGAAGTACCAAAAAGATTTCGATCCCTTAGTTCCTGGCTTTGCCTACGTTCCTTACAATGACATTAAAGCGCTTGAAAATGCTATTACCGATATCGATGAGGGCAACCGTCGCGTCGCAGCGATTATGCTCGAACCTTTACAGGGAGAAGGCGGCGTTCGTCCTGGCGATTTAGAGTATTTTGCACGAGTACGCAAAATTTGCGATGAAAATAATATCCTTCTCGTCTTTGATGAAGTGCAAGTTGGCGTTGGACGTACGGGGAAATTATGGGGTTACGAAAATTTAGGAGTCGAACCCGATATCTTTACTAGTGCAAAAGGACTCGCAGGCGGTATTCCCATCGGAGCTATGATATGTAAGAAGTTCTGCGATGTTTTCGAGCCTGGAAGCCATGCTAGCACCTTTGGCGGCAATCCTTTTGCTTGTGCGGCGGCATTAACGGTTTTGCAGACGATAGAGAAAGATAACATCCTACAAAACGTCCAGGCACGCGGCGAACAATTGCGAGCCAGTTTGTGCGCCATGGCGCACAAATTTCCCAATCTGTTTACCGAAGTGCGCGGCTGGGGATTGATTAATGGTATGGAAATTAATGCAGATATTTCGTTAACTTCGATGGATATCGTCAATGCAGCTATTGAAGAAGGTTTATTAATCGCACCTGCCGGACCAAAAGTTTTGAGATTTGTGCCGCCATTAATTATTTCCGAACAAGAATGCGATCGCGCTATGCAACTTTTAGAAAAAGCCATTACTAAAGTCAGTCAATAAAGCTTAATTACAATTAACACTTAGACTCGGCAATCGTTTTGCCGAGTTTTTGATTTTTGAGGCATATTGGCACTTGCCGGATTGTAAGAGTTAAGTATTTTATTGATTGATGCGATCGCACTAATCGACCCAATTAAACTTAGAGTAAAAGTTGTCCCCACACATTTAAAAATGTATAAATTTTATTGTCTGGCGATCGCAGCTTTTTTCTTGGCACTACCCATTCCCAACTTGGCATCTAACTTAGTTGAGCCGTCAACTTCTCGTTGACAAGCTCACTTTAATTCTGGTTTTTCAAGCAGGCGATCGCATACTGCTCCAGGATTGCGATCGCCCTTGATAGTTTCTATTTCCTATTCTCAGCAGCTTCCCGGACTTGCTCTGTATAGTCTTTAGGACGCATTTGACGAAAACCTTGGAATACTAAGTGCCGAAAATTAGTAGGTAAATAAGAAACAATTATTCCTAATGTAGCGCGGCGAGATTGCCCCAAAACTTGCTCTGATTCTTGTAATAATTTGCGCCCTTCTTTAGTCTCTCCTTTTTCAATTAATCTTAACCCCAAATCTTGTTTGGTTTGTGCTATTTTAATGAGGCGCTGTCGTTCTAGTTGTTCGTCAGGAAAGCGATAGCTATCAAGGCAAAACAGTTTCGATTCTAAAAAATGAAGGTTTTGCCCTAAGCTAGTTTGTCCGCCATGAAAGCGATATTCCATTAAAAATTCTGGTAAAAAATAGCCTTGCTTTTGGGCGATAGATAATCTTACCAAAAGATCGAAATCTTCACATCCGTCAGCTTCAGGGCGCATATAATTGACTTCTTCTAGACAAGCGCGACGAAAAAGCGTCGAACCCACTTGCAAACTTTGATATTGAAAAGTTTGCCACATTAAATTGGGAATTACTCCCTGCTTTAATTTATCTTTTCCCCACTTCGCAGAATTTTCTTGTGTCGCCGATTCAATTTTGTTGTTATTGCGATCGATAATCCAGTGATTGGTACAGACAAAATCAACCGCCGATTCTGCCTCTAAAATAGCAACAGTTTTCTCTAAAAATTCTGGGGTAAGTCCATCATCATCGTCAAATTTAATAAAATATTCTCCCGTCGCTGCTTCAAATCCAGAACGCATATTTTTACTGCGACCAATATTTTTGGGATGTTTGATGTAGCGAATTCTAGAGTCATTCCACTGACTGACGACCTCGGAAGTATTATCTGGAGAACCATCATCGCAGATAATTAATTCAAAATCCGAATAAGTTTGTTGAAGAACGCTATTAACTGAATAAATCAGGAAGTTAGCTCGATTGTAAGTCGGAATACAAACACTAACTTTGGGCATTAAAAATTCGTAATTAGCTTACTATTGAATCTGAGATCTATTAACTCATAAACTAACAAATTCGTCCATAGCTTTAACGCTCAAAGATAGTAAAACGAATAAGAGCTTTTTGAGCGGCGATCGCGTAAAATAAATTGAAGGGCGATCGCCCTTCGATCTCAAATATAAAGAAAGCAAATTTCCTCATCCTAAGCCAAAATAGAAATGAGACAATTGCATAATAGATGCCTAAATGCAATTTAGTCCTTGCACAGCGGGAGAGTCGATTGCTTTTTTCTCCCTGTGTCTGCGCTCTCAAAAACAGCAGCCGATAGTCAAGTCTGAGCGACTCAAATAACTTACTGCGAGATAATTACAAAATTTCTGCTTTTCAGGAACCGAGTAATATCGAGAGAGAGTCTAATTGAAATAGCCAGTATTCTATAATGATTTATCCAAAAACTAACTTTTAAACAGCTACGATACTAATGAAGTCAACTAAGAGAGTTGCTTGAGTCTATAGACGTTTGCGTTAGTTTTTGAGTGCATACTAAATAATAATTTTCTTCTTGAGGTGTGAGGCAGCCCGTGTCAGCTAAAAACAACAATCGATCTACTACTGGAACGCAAAATAAAAAGATAAGTGGCAAAAAATTTCGAGCCAGTTGGCTGTTCATTGGCTTAGGATTAACTGGAGTAGCCATGCTTTCAGCAACAGCCGGAGCGATTTTGGCTGTTTCTCTATCCTCAACTCCCCTAAAACAAACTAACCTTTCAGAACAAGAAGCAGCCGTTTTTAATCAAGAGGAAACGATTTCCTATAAAAGTCTTAACCTTCCACAACTAAGTCGTCCTGTTAACATTTTGGTGCTAGGAACCAAAGTTCTCACCTCTGATTTAGAAGAAGAAGAAAGACCGAAAGAAGATCTAGGCTATCATGCCTTGGTCAATTCTTTTAAAGGACTTTCCGACACCATGCTATTGTTGCGATTCGATCCTCAAAAAGAAACCGTAACCGTCCTCTCAATCCCTCGCGATACGCAAGCTGAGATTGAAGGACACGGGATAAGAAAAGTCAACGAAGCAAACTATTACGGCGGCCCAGCCTTAGCAGCAAAATCGATTAGCAAGCTTTTGGGCGGAGTCTCAATTGACCGTTACGTTCGAGTCAACATTCAAGGCGTAGAAAAACTCATTGATGCTTTGGGAGGAGTAACGCTTTATGTTCCCAAAGATATGAAATATCAAGACGACAGCCAACACCTCTACATTAATTTAAAAGAAGGAGAACAACATCTCGACGGCAATAAAGCCATCCAATTTTTACGCTTTCGCTATGACGAATTCGGCGATATTTCGCGGGTACAGCGCCAGCAAACATTTATGAGAGCGCTTGTCGAACAAGCACTAAAACCACAAACTATTCTAAGACTCCGCGACATTATTTCAGTCGTTCAATCGCACCTCGATACCAATTTGACAGTAGAAGAATTGGCTGCTATTTCCGGGTTTGCCGCACAAACGAAGCGTTCCAACGTGCAAATGGTTTTATTGCCTGGTACATTTAGCGGTGATGGGAGACATGAAGTAAGCTATTGGCTGCCCAGCCAACGACGCATTCAAGAGATCGTTACTCAACACTTCGACCATATTCCCGAAGATAATATCGAGTATAGCGAGGCGCAAGAGTCCGATCCAACCTCTTTGAGAATTGCCATTCAAGATAGTACAGACGACCCAGAAGCAGTACAAACTATGGTGAACTATCTTCAAAAAGCAGGTTATAGCAGAGTCTTTATCAGCAATCGCTGGAAGGAACCTTTAGAAACGAGTCGTATCGTTGCTCAAATGGGAGATGGTGGAGGAGCCGCAGCCCTTCGCGCTAAATTAGGTTTTGGCGAAGTGTTAGTTGAGAGTACTGGCTCTTTAGCCTCCGATATCACGATTCAATTAGGGAAAGATTGGCAAGCGCTTAAAGATTCTGTTCCCCAAGAATCGGCAGTTAGTTTTTAAGGCTCGGTGATTGGGGATTGGGGATTGGGGATTGGTGATTGGGAAGAAGGTTCAATGTCAAACTACGTATATTTTTGAATTTTAGATTGCTACGTCCTAGGAGATGGGCTACGGCCAAAGGACGAGCTTCGCCAACGCCAACGACTTTCGACCTTAAAAACTGGTCACTGAAAGAGTGTCCCAATCACCAGTCACCGTTCTCCCAGTCCCTTTTACATCTGACCGGAATCTAGCTTGACAAATTCGTCATGATGTTGATGTTCCGAACTTAGGTGAGGAAGTACGGGAAAGAATGGCTGGTGCAGACTAATCAACTGCGCCAAGGTTCTTTTTAGTTGGGTTCGCGGCACGATCGCGTCTACAAATCCGCGTCCTAAAAGATACTCAGATGTTTGAAAACCTTCAGGAAGCTTTTCTCGGAGTGTTTGTTCGATGACTCGTTTGCCTGCAAAAGCGATAGTAGCTTTGGGTTCTGCCAAAATGATATCTCCTAGCATAGCAAAACTCGCCGTAACGCCCCCGGTGGTCGGATGGGTTAGCACGGGAATATAAAGCAATTTTTCTTGTTGATGGCGGTGTAAAGCCCCGGAAATTTTCGCCATCTGCATGAGGCTTAACATCCCTTCTTGCATCCTTGCACCGCCTGAAGCGCAGACAACGATCGCTGGAAAGCGTTCTTGAGTGGCGTGTTCGATGAGGCGAGTGAGTTTTCGCCGACTACCGATCCCATGCTACCGCCCATGAAACGAAAATCCATTACGCCAAGGGCGATGGGCAACCCGTCGATTAATCCCGTTCCCGTTTGTACTGCATCTGTCAGACCCGTTTTTTCTTGCATCTCTTTGATGCGATCGCCATAGGCTTTGCGATCGCGAAATTGCAGGGGATCGGTCGGAGACAAGCTCTCATCGAGAGGATTCCAAGTCTTAGGATCGATTAACTGGCGAATGCGTTCTTCGCTGTCAACAAACATATGATGGTCGCATTCGCTGCAAACGAGTTGATTTGTCTTCAAATCTTTTGTGTATGCTAATACTCCGCAAGCTTCGCACTTCGTCCACAACCCATCAGAGATTTCTCGTTCCTGCTGTTGTTGAATATTCGGCTCTGATTTTTGTCTGTTGGCAAACCAATCAAATAAGGACATATCGATATTTTATAAATTAAATTTATCTTGAAAAAATCCTCAAAGCTCCTCTTCAGGCGAACTCAGAAGCAGTAGGGATGTCCACTGGTCTTGCAATCGTACTTGCAAGGCAGCTTGGCTTCCTTGACCGCAGTAAACGCCGCTACCGATATCTACAACTCGACTTGGGATATTATAAGCTGCTAATATTTGCTGCATCAGTTCGGCTTCCCAGCGAGCTTTAGTTGTTTTTATGACGAGCCACGACATGGGTTTACTCTTATTTTATCAACGCGAGTTACTCGTTATAGAGATTTTCCCCAATTGTTCGCTAGTTCCCAAGGGGAAAGAAGATTTTTAAATAAGTCGAGATTATCTCATCGCCAAAAAACATGGCTAAAGCTGCACCCAATGCTAAAAATGGACCGAAAGGCATTGGCTGTCTGCGATCGAGCAAACCCAGTGCGATCGCGCTTCCCCCAACCAAAGCACCTGAAGCACAAGCTAAGAATCCTGTCAATAGTAAAGATTTCCATCCCAACCAAGCGCCAATCATCGCCGCTAACTTAGGGTCGCCGCCTCCCATCGCTGTCTGTCCAAAAGCAAACGAACCCATCCAACGAATAGCATCCAAAAGCCAGATTCCCAAAACGGCGCTACTAATTCCTAACATTAAATAATTTGCCACTTGCGCATCTTGCCACCCCCTCCAGATTTGAAAACCCAATCCCACGATTAACCCCGATTGCGTCAATTCATTGGGTAGAGTCATCGTATCGAAATCGATCGCAGATAAGGCTAACAGCCAACTCAATAATGCCCAGTAACCTATTGTTGTAAGATTGTAATCAAATTTCCAATAAACAAGAACGAATAATAAACCAGTTATCGCTTCTACCAAAGGATATCGGGGTGAAATTGGCGTTCTGCACCAGCGACAGCGACCGCGCAACCACAACCAACCCAAAACGGGGACATTTTCTGTGACTCCCAACTTATGAAAACAGTGAGGACAGCGAGATGGCGGATGAATGAGAGATAAACCTGCGGGAATGCGATAGATAACGACATTTAAAAAGCTGCCAATCGAAGCTCCTAAGATAAACACCAAGGAGATAAGGATAATAGCCGCCAATTTATCCATTGTTCTAATAGGCTGTTAAAGAAAGGTTCGCTCCAAAACAAGAACATTCAAAAGCATAGGACTAGTTTTTTCGATAAAATGAATTTATCTGCCTTAAAAAACTTCTGCTTCAAGCTGTTTTAGCGTAATAAAGCACTCTTTTGGCAGCAAGATTGGATTTTCTCGAAATATCAATTGACCGCGATGATTTTCACGGTTTATAGCCACTCCGCAAGGACGCTTATCGATCTTATTGGGCCAACTGCAATAAGTCCGGTAAATTCGCTGAGCGGCTCGTAACATAGCAGGATCGAGCAGAATTGGGAACTCTGTCTTCTGGGATTGTTCTGACGTGCGTACCACGAGCTTATTTTCCTCACGCTTACAGGATTGAATATTTGAAATTAAGTCTACTTAGATAGTACCCAAGGATTAAGAAAATAAGGTAAAAATCATTAAGATTCCAAAACTTTAAGGAGCATATCGCCCATTTGACGGCATCCGACTTGCTGCATCCCCTGCGACATAATATCGCCCGTTCGATAGCCCGATTCTAGAACTTGTGAAACGGCTGCTTCAATTTTGCTTGCGGCTTGAGGCTGGTTTAAGCCATAGCGGAGCATCATGGCAGCACTGAGGACTTGAGCGAGAGGATTTGCCTTATCTTGACCTGCAATATCGGGTGCAGAACCGTGAACGGGTTCAAAAACCCCTGCTCCGCTTGCTCCTAAACTAGCAGAAGGTAACATTCCGATACTTCCAGTTAGCATCGCTGCTTCGTCAGAAAGAATATCGCCAAATAAATTTCCCGTAACCATCGTATCGAATTGCTTGGGGGCGCGAATGAGTTGCATGGCAGCATTATCTACATAGAGATGAGAAAGTTCGACATCGGCATATTCCTTGGCGATTTGGGTGACGCGATCGCGCCATAGTTGCGAAACATCTAGGACATTCGCTTTATCGACCGAACAAAGCTTATTCTTGCGTTTTCTGGCGGTTTCAAACGCGACTTTGGCAATGCGATCGATTTCTGACTCGCGATAGGCCATCGTATTTACGCCCCGTTTTTCTCCGGTTTCTGTCTCAAAAATTCCTTTGGGTTCTCCAAAATAAATCCCTCCGGTTAATTCTCGCACCACCATAATATCGACTCCTTCGATAACTTCTCGTTTGAGAGTTGAAGCATCGATTAGTTGGGGAAAAATCGTTGCAGGTCGTAAATTGGCAAACAATTCTAATCCCGCCCTCAATCCAAGCAATCCAGTTTCTGGACGTTGATGGCGGGGTAAAGTATCCCATTTGTAGCCGCCAATTGCAGCTAGAAGAACGGCATCGCTACTGCGACAAGCGTCGAGCGTTTCTTGGGGTAGCGGTTCTCCCGTCTCGTCAATCGCCGCACCGCCGATAAGTGCTTCGCTAAATTTAAATTGCAAGTCAAATTGAGGCGCGATCGCGTTTAGTACCTCTACCGTTACTGCAAGAATTTCAGGCCCGATACCATCGCCAGGAAGTAAGGCGATTTTGTATTGTTGTGTCATAGTTATCAGAATTATGAATTATAAATTATGAATTATGAATTGAATTTTGTTGTTAGTTTTTTAGGAAGCGCGATCGACAATCTATTATCATAGCCTGCATTGATAAGCTCAAGAACACAAGATTTTGAGACTTAGATCTCACCATCATAATGATTTCGATCGCTGTTCGTTCGATCTGATTCTCATAAGATTTAGCTAGTAAAAATAAAACACGAGTTTGAAGCTTCGTTTATTGAGAAAGTCATGGTGTTTTGTATGTCTGAATCTGAAGAATCTCACTTGATCGTTTCCGAACCTTGTATTGTCGTCCCCGAATCAATCGATACCAAACCCCTAGGCAACCTTTTGCAAGAAGCCGATTTAGTTTCATCCGCACAAGTAGAGGTCGCCCTACAAGACCAAAATTGCTACTATGACTTAAGAATTGGAGAAATTTTATCTCTGCGAGGATGGCTAAAACAAAAAACCGCAGATTTTTTCGTTCAACAATGGCCGTTATTAGTTCAAAAACGACGACAACAGCCGCTTGGTTTTTATCTGCAAGCCGCAGGATTGCTCGATGAAGAACAAATTCGCATCCTGCTTTCCGAACAAGCGCAGATTGGCTTACGAGTAGGGGCACTAGCGGTTCTTAAAGGGTGGCTCAAGCCGACAACGCTAGAATTTTTCTTAAAGTATTTGTGCCCCGAACACCAGTCAGAATCTCCATTCGTACACAAAGAGAACGGAGCTTGTTTGGCAAAAGATACGTTAGTTGACGATACTTTAACCGAGGGGTCGTTTGACAGAGACAAAGATACTTTAAATGAAGTTCTCCTAGAGAGAGAAACGTTTCTAGAACCAACCACCGGAGAAGATTTCTTTGACTTTGATGAAGAGACATTTAATGAAGATACTCCTACTCAAATCATAGATTCTTCTTTGACTGAAGATTAAGCACTGAGTTTGGAAATTTCGTTACTTTCTATTGTTGGTATCCAAACTCAGTTGCAATCGCCCCACCTTTCCCTATCGAATGCTAATCGGTTGAGTCGAGGGAGTTTGTTGACTGGCACTACGAGTTTTAAGAATACCAATTGCCCTTTCATAATGAGGGTCGGCATTCGTCCCCATCAACGACGGATCGTTTTTCAGGCGCAATTGTTGCTCCATCGTTAAATCCAGATAGATATCAGGTTTGATTCCTTTGTGATTGATATCAGTTCTGCTAGGCGGGTAGTAACGCGCGATTGTCACCGCTAACCCAGAGCCATCAGAGAGCGTGTGTACCGATTGTACCGTTCCCTTGCCGTAAGTCGTCGTTCCCACCACAGTTGCCCGTTTATTTTCTTTGAGCGCGCCTGTTAAAATCTCGCTAGCACTGGCAGAGCGATCGTCTACTAACACTACTAGAGGTAGATTGGTTAAAGCCGTACCGTTAGCAGCAAATTTGCGATCGCCACCCAAACGATCCACAGTATGTACGATGTCGCCTCTCTCCATCCACATCCGCGCGATATCTACGCTAGCAAACAAGAGTCCGCCTGGGTTGCCTCGTAAGTCTAGAACATAACCATTGACTCTTTGTTTGCCCAAGTCTTCAATGGCTTTTTGCGTTTGTTCTGCTGCGTGGGAACTAAATTCGTCGATTTTGATATATCCTACTTTCATTTTGTCTTCTTGACGAATGTTGTAGGTAACTGATGGAACTTCCATCTCGACGCGAGTCAGCGTTACGTCAAAAATTCCTTTTTCTGCTTGGGAGATTTGTAAGTTGACTTGCGAACCCACTTCCCCTTCTAGTTCTTTAGATGCGTCTTCGAGACTCATCAAAGCAGTCGGTTTGCCGTTAATTCTTAAAATTCTGTCTCCCGATTTAATTCCCGCCTTCATCGCCGGAGATTCCTTAATCGGTTCGACGACAATGAGGTCGTTGGTTCGTTTATCGAGCGCTAAACGCAAACCAATTCCGGTGAATTCTCCTGAAGTTTGACTGGTGAGCATCTCGAATTCTTCTGGTTCGAGAAAACGAGTGTAGGGGTCGCCCAAGTCTTGTAGTGCGAGCCGAATTGCTCTATAGGCTTGTTTGCGATTGGAATAATCTCTAGAGAGCAATTCTTTTCGTTTTTCTAGCCAATCGGTGTGATTGAACTCGCGATCGACGAATTCGCTATTGACTATTTGCCAAATTTCATCTATTACGGCTTTTGGACTATTTTCTAGCGATTCAACCTTATTTTCTTGAGTTTCAGCACCTTCTCGCGCAGCAATTCGGACAGAAGAACTAGACGCAGGAGCTAATAAAGAACCGACTGCTAGGGCAGCGATCGCTCCTCCAAACAAACATCTTTGACAGATAGTAATTAAGGCGGGAAATTGATTCATAGAAAAGCGTTATGGGCGATTACAAGCGATAGGAAGTATTCTTCCAAACGATGATAAGGAAGCTAGAAATCCTATTTTGGCCAATCTGTCTCAATATTCCCAAAGACTATGGCCTTAACAAGCGAGTTCCTAACTCCTTAATCTCCACTATAGTTCTGCTTTAATAAAATCGAGTAAAATTTGCTGGTGAATTCCTCCTAGCGGACTGATTCGATTGGCTTTGGCAGAATAGTAACTGCCTTGGCGTATAGCTTCTGGGGGTACTAGTGCCAAATCCCAACCTTCATGCAAAATAAGATGCCCGATGGGAACGGTTAGCGGAGCGTAATAAATGTGACGAGTAATTTTAGAATCTCCGTAACAACGAAATTTGACGAGATTAGTAATAGTATACTCAATTTCTTCGAGGACTTCTCGTTTGAGTCCTTCTTCTGGGGTTTCATTCAACTCCAAATGACCCCCAAATAATCCCCAGTGTCCGGGATAAGCAATGTCTGGTTTATCGTCTCGTAGCTGCATTAAAAACTGGTCATTTTGAGTGAGAATGGCTAGGGCTACGCTGACGGGTGTCTCGTTCATAAGTCGGAAGTAATTTTTTGAACTTTGAACTCTAATCGCTGATTACTGTTGTGGCGGTTGCGATCGCGTTTGAGATTGGCGTTCTATTTGCTCTAGTTCTAGAATATAAAATTCTTGTGCCTTTTGTTCTCCAATAGAGATAATTTCATATTTGGTTTCTCCTTTAATGGCTACGATATCGCCTTTAGCAGGAAGCGCTCCTTGCGTAACGACCCAAACCGTCCCCGTGTCGTCTTGTAGCTGATAGGCTCCACTACCTAAAAAAGGAGCGCGATCGCCAACCTTTCCTTTAAGATAAACGACTTTTGCCGCTTCTTGTTGCTGTAGCTGACCGATTTGTACTCCAGAAGGATTCGAGAGCGCTACATTAAGATTTTCTGAAGAATTGCAACCGATTAATCCTACTCCCAAGAACAAAGAAAATAAACTGTAATGCCAGCGTCTAAACTTTTGAGATCTCATCGCCCTATCAAATCAGTAACCATTGGAGACATCCTAATCTAATAAGATAAAGATTGACGAATGTAGTTCCAACCCATGCTTTCTTACGCAGCAAAAATCTTAGACGGTAAAGCTTTAGCACAAAAAATACAGCTTCAATTAAAAGAGCGCATTCAAGCACTAGAACCTAAAATTGGACGACCTCCAGGATTAGCAGTAATCATGGTTGGAGATAATCCAGCGAGTGCTGTTTATGTTCGCAACAAAGAACGCGCTTGCGAAAAAGTGGGTATTGCTTCATTTGGTCGTCATTTTCCGACTCAGACCTCTTATGAGGAACTAAAACAAGTTATCGAAGCACTCAATCAAGATTCGCGAGTCGATGGCATTCTCGTTCAATTACCTTTACCCGACCATCTCGATGCAGTCGCTTTATTACATACTATTCATCCCGATAAAGATGCAGATGGATTGCATCCAACCAATTTAGGACGATTGGTACGTACAGAATCTGGTTTGCGTAGTTGCACGCCTGCGGGGGTTATGCGTCTTTTGCAAGAATACAAAATTGAATTGTCAGGAAAACATGCTGTTGTTGTCGGTCGCAGTATTTTGGTAGGTAAACCTTTGGCGTTAATGTTGCTTGAAGAGAATGCAACTGTAACGATCGCACATTCTCGTACTCAAGATTTGGGTAGCATTACTCGTCAAGCTGATATTCTTGTAGCAGCAGTCGGACGACCTAACTTAATCGCGGCCGATATGGTCAAACCAGGTGCAGTTGTGGTTGATGTGGGCATCAATCGAGTAGAGAAAGACGGAGAATCGCGTTTAGTAGGAGATGTGGATTTTAACACGGTTGCAGAAGTCGCTAAATATATTACTCCCGTTCCTGGGGGGATTGGCCCGATGACGGTGGCGATATTGTTGAGTAATACGGTAGAAAGTTATGAGAAAAAGGTTTTGGGTTGAGCAAATCTTGTTTTTTATTAAGGCAATCGCGTTTTGATTTAATAAACACTTAGGCATTTCTATCTGTTTTATATGACTAATATCAAGTCCGTATAATCGCTGTTGATGAACCAATCGCTAATAATGCCTTTGAAACACTTGATGAGTTGGAGGAAGTTTTATTTGATCGTTGCCGCTCTTTACTCCAACAGCAAAACCTCATGGGAGGGCTGACAGGTTTTCATTGGTGGATTCAAATTGGAGCTTAATCATAAGTGATTAACCGGACCTCATATCATTCATCGTTTATCTTTGTCAAGATTTTCCTGAACTCTTTGTTGAATTTTGAGGGTTATCGCGCTAACTGTTCCTTTGCGATCGCGTTGATAATCGGCAAAGCTATCCTTAAGATTGATAAGAGAACCAATCTTTATTTGTGTTTTTCGCAATCCTTTTGGCGATGGGCGATCTATATTAAATACTTCTCGTTCTAGTCGAGTTAGCGTATCGAGAAACCGTTCTTTGGTCGGATTCTCAGCGACATAACCATCGTATATCGCATCAAAGTTTAATAACCGTATAATTGACTTCTCAATTAACTCATCTTGCTTGAGTAGTTCCTCAAAATTTTGAGTATTGTTGGTCAATCCTTCAGAAACGGCGATAATTTCTTTTGAGGTGTCATCATCTTTTTTCGTTTTGAAGGCATATTCTATTCGATAAGTTCGCTCTCGTATGGGGTCATCGGGAACGGAAGGAATGCCTAAGCGTTGCTCGCATCCTTGCAAAACAAGTTCTCGAAGTCTTGCAATCCGCTCGTTCCAGGAACTTTCTCGTGCTATTTGAGGATGGTACAATCCATAATCGCCCTCAATTTTGACCAAAACTCGCGCCGCGATCGCCCGCAATCGTTCGTAAGCATCGGTATTGGGAGTAGGATCGATAGAAAGCGATCGCTCTAATCGTCCTAAAGTTTTCTCGATAGTAGCACTCATGTCATGAGGGTAGCGGTATTTAATACTGACAGGCACGACATAAAAGTTAGGAAGCGATTTGTTTTCTTTGAGTGTCTTCTTCATCGCTTGAAACGCCATTTGCACTGCTCCCTCGCGAAAAGGCATAACGGTATCATTTTGAAACGAACATCCTCCCTCTGCAAAGATAACGAGTTTGCAACCATCTTGACTTAGCAATTCTACCGTCTGAGCGATACTATTGCGATCGGCTAAACCGCGCCGAATCGAGTAAGCACCCAATTGTTTGATTATTGAGCCGAGAAGTCCGTTAAACTGTTCGTAAGCTGCCAAATAATAAAACGTTTGACCCAGTTGAGCGGATAATAAAAATATGGCAATGGGATCGTCAAAAGTCGGATGATTTGGCAACAGCAAAACTCGCTCTCCCTTGAGGGAGTTTAAAAGTGCTAAATCGTCAGGTGAAAGGCAAAGCTCGATTTTATAGAAAAAACGTGCGATTGGAGGGGCAATCGATTGAACTGAGCGCACGAGTAAAAGATTAAGCTGGGGAGGATGAAAATTGGCTTTCATTAAAATCCTCAAAGCCGTACTACACTATTTTCTCTAAGACTATTTGCACCATTTACATCAATTAATGCCACTTTTTTTATTGGCAAGATGCCGATACGAAGATTTTTTTTGCGTCATCTCGAATCTATCAAGATGCGTCCTCGCCGCCAAGCTTGCGCTGTGGCGGGAGTCTCCTGAACGAAGAAAGATGAATACTCGACGCTCTTGCTTGACTAATTGTCTTTTATACCCATTGCTGGTCAAACTGCTGCTAACAGTCCACTGTGTCTGAGTAACGGTTCGGTTTTGGGTTCTCGTCCTCGGAAGGCTTTAAAAACTTCCATTGGGTGCAAGCTTCCGCCTAATCCTAGCACGGTATCTCGGAAACGTTGACCCGTGCTAGCTACGGCATCTTCGTTATCCAATCCTGCTTCCTCAAAAGCAGCAAAAGCATCAGCGCTGAGGACTTCTGCCCATTTATAACTGTAATACCCCGCCGCATAACCGCCTGCAAAAATATGTCCGAAAGAACATAAGAAAGAATCTTCAGGTAATGGTGCAAGAACGGTAGTTGTTTTCGCAATGCGATCGCGCACTTGATTGGGGGTTTCTCCTGTACCCGCTTGATAGCGGTGGTGGAGTTCGATATCGACCAAGCTAAAGTGCAACTGCCGCAACATTGCCGAACCGCTCATATAATTCTTGGCAGCTAGTAATTTTTGATAATAATGTTCTGGCAAAGGTTCCCCAGTTTCGTAATGTTTAGCCATGCCAAAGAGAGTAGCGCGATCGTAACACCAGTTTTCCATAAACTGACTGGGCAACTCAACCGCATCCCATTCCACATTATTAATACCTGCCGCCCCAGCATAATCAACTTTGGTCAGCATATGTTGCAACCCGTGACCGAATTCGTGGAAGAGAGTATTTACTTCGTCAAACGTCATGAGGCTGGGTTTGCCATCCACAGGAGGGGTTTGATTGCAGATCAGATAGGCAACGGGCAAACGAATCCCTTCTACCATTTTGGCACGACCGATACAATCGTCCATCCAAGCACCACCGCGTTTTTCGGCAGGACGGCTGTAGGGATCTAGATAAAAATAGGCGATCGCGTCTCCTGCTTCGTTGTTAACCTGAAAATAGCGTACATCTTCTTGCCAAACGGGTGCTTGTCCGTCCGCAGGCACAATCGTTACTCCAAAGATACGTTTGCCCAACCCAAATAATCCTTCTAATACTCGCGGTAAGGGGAAGTAAGGACGCAATTCTTCTGCATTCAAATCAAATTTCGCTTCTCGCTGTTTTTCCGACCAATAGGTAAGATCCCAATGTTTGAGATCGTCGGTTTTGGCGAAAGCTTTTAATTCTTCTAATTCGCGAATGGCTGCATCGTAACTCTCGTCGCGCAATTCCTGCAACAATTTTTCTACTGCTTCTACACCAGGAGCCATTTTTCTCGCTAAACTAACTTCTGCATAGCTGTTGTAACCCAATAAATTTGCTTTTTCTTGGCGCAGTTGTAAGATTCTCTCCATTAAAGGATTATTATTGAGTTCGCCGCTTGAGGCGCGACTAATAAACGCTTTGTAGAGTTTTTCTCGTAGTTCCCGATTGGTACTGTATTTCATGAAGGGAAGATAGCTAGGATAGTCTAGGGTAATTACCCACGGCCCTTCCTCTGGCGTGGCGTTTTCTTCTCCTTCGGCGCGGGCAGTTTGGGCTGCTAAACTAAGTAAGCTAGCAGGTAAACCATCTATCTCTTGTTTGGTGGTTAGAATTAATTTAAAAGCTTTGGTTGCGTCCAAAACGTTGTTAGAAAATTTGGTGGAGAGTTCTGCTAACTCTAGTTGAATTTGGTTGAAACGTTCTCGTTTTTCCCCTTCCAATCCTACGCCAGAAAGTTCGGCATCGCGGATAGCTGCTTCGACAATGCGTTGTTGGGCATTTTCCAGATTGGCATAGTCTTGGCTTTCGCGTAAGGCTTTAAACGCTTCGTAGAGGGGTTTGCTTTGACTAAGTTGACTGCTAAATTGAACGACTTGAGGTTGTACGCTTTCGTATGCTTGTCGTACTTGGAGACTATTTTTTACCCCCATTAAGTGTCCGACAATTCCCCAACTCCAGGTAAGGCGTTCTTCTATTTCGGTGAGGGGTTCGACTAAACCAGTCCAAGTGGGAGTTACGTTAGCTTCTAAATTAGCCAGTTCTATTTCTAGTTCGGCTAAAATTTGCTCTATTGCAGGAGAGATGTGTTCTGCTTTAATTTTGTCAAAGGAGGCAGTCCTTTCCCAATCATCAAGGGATTGTTTGTTACAGTCTCGTTAGTCATGCTTGGGTAATTTTATCGATATATTTCAGCTTATTCTTAAGCTAGCGCGATCGCAGTGTCTCTTGCAGGGGCGATTTCAATTATGAATGATGAATGTTGAATTATGAAAAGCTGGTAAATGAATAATATTGCTCGAATTGAGTTATAAATCATGAAGGCTAGAAGCTGATGAAAGAGCCTACAGAAATGAATTGCAGGACATCTGAACCATAATTCATAATTTTTATGTTATTGAAGCGCCGTCAATTTTTAAGGTTTCTCGCTGGAATAGGCAGTTTGGGATTAGCTACTTGCCGCCGCCAAGCTTCAGGGCAATCTCTTTCTCCTATTACCAGAGGAGAGGTGCGAATTGCCATTATTAGCGATCTTAACAGTCAGTATGGCTCGACGAGTTACGAACCAGAGGTCGATCGCGCGATCGCACTCATACAAGATTGGCAACCCGATTTAGTCCTCTGCGGCGGCGATATGGTAGCCGCACAAAAACGTTCTTTGAGTGAAGTTCAAATTAAGGCGATGTGGGAAGCGTTCGATCGCCGCGTTGCTGCTCCCCTCAGAAAAGCTAATCTTCCTTTTGGTTTTACAATTGGCAATCATGATGGTTCGGGTGCGTTGGCAAAGGGAACGTTTATTTTTGAGCGCGATCGCGCTTTAGCGACAGATTATTGGAACGATCCCACCCATCAGACGAGGTTGCAATTTGTGGATAGGGCAGGCTATCCTTTTTACTATACATTTATGCAAAATGAGATTTTCTATCTCGTTTGGGATGCTTCGACGAGTAATATTCCTCCCCAACAAATCGCCTGGGTCGAAAAAAGTCTCGCCAATCCTATTGCAAGAGAAGCAAAAATGCGAATCGCGATCGGTCATCTTCCTCTTTACGGTATTGCGGTCGGTCGGGATAAACCCGGAGAATTTTTAGCTAATGCAAAAATGCTACAAGCTTTACTCCAAAAATATAAAGTTCATACTTACATTAGCGGTCATCAACACGCTTACTTCCCTGGCAAGAAAGACAAATTAGAATTGCTTTATGCTGGGGCACTTGGCAGCGGAGCGCGAAAGTTATTGAATAGTCGCCTCGAACCATGCAAAACCTTAACGCTAGTCGATGTCAATCTTAGTTCTCAAACGACTTTTTATACAACTTACAACATGAAAAGTTTAGCCGTTATCGATATTAAAACGCTGCCAAATGCAATTAAGACACCGACTGAAACGGTTCTGCGTCGAGATATTAATTCATGAGTTTTGAGAGCTATATTTTTATCGTTTGACTCAACTTTTCGATTTGACAGTTGTTTTTTTGCGATCGCAACGGCTTTAGGTATCGACAATTTTCTTCTACCTTGCGTCAGACTGATCTTGTTTTTTCTTAATAAATTTCTGGTTTGAGCGCCACTTAATTTTATGCCTGTTAAGTTTTCTAAATGATTGGCTAATCGTTCGCCAGTCCAACGTTTAAACGAATAGCCTAGCTGAATGGGTTCTTTGTCAACGACCTCCATCAATAACTGAATATAATCTTCTGTCGCTTTACGATAATTGCCTTGGGTTCGCTTGTCTTTGAAGCTTTCCAAATCGTTGGGATCGCTGTGTACGCACCAGTAAGCAACAGTTCGGTAAGAACAATCGAGAAAGTCAGCAATCTCTTGATAAGTTTTTCCTTCATTCCTTAAAAGTAGAATCAAAATTCGTTGGATAGAATGAGAAGAATCACTTTTTTTTAACGCTTGCAGTAAACTTTCTTTTTGCCTTAAGGTTAGGAATTTTTTACTTGGCATTTACCGCTATAACCGAAATTTAATTCACTTACAATTTTATGCAATTTGTCTTTACAAGAAACTTTGTCTTATAAAAACTTTATCTAAATTTTAAGCCAATTGGCAAGCTTTTGCAAGTTAGATTTCCGATCTTTTAAGACATCATCGCAATGTAAATCTTGTTATTTTTATGCAAATTAAACTAACATTGCTTGCTTTCTTCCAATCCATATAAAAGCCTGGTTTAATATCTCGACCATCTAGCTTTCAATTAAGAGTAGCAGTTTTTTTAAGTACAGTTAGCTTTATTTATGTAAACTAACTCGACGAGCTTTAAAATTTACAAATTAATTTTCAAAATTTTTGTATCGTATCATAAAACCTATCTATCTAGAAAATTATTTTAATCTTAATTTTTTTGACGTGCCAAAAAAAACTAAAAAAAAATTTTTGGATACTGTTATTTTAGAGCGATGACTGGGAATGATAGTAATAATGACCTTGTTGAAAAAATTTGAGATTTTATGATGGAACGAGATCTACCCAGAAACAATCCTGCTAAAAGACTGTTAGAGATTTTGCAGCAAGCCTCTACAAGTCCCAAAAACAAGCAGATTTTGGAAGTTCTGGGAACTGCCATACAAATTGAAAAGAATAATTATTCTTTTTATCAAGGGTTTATTCATCTATTTTACCTCTTAGATTGCATTGAAAAAAATATTAAGTTTTTTTCAATGGTTAAGCTTAAAAGCTATCGAAAACTTACCCAAGACATTCGTGAAAAACTTATCTTAATAGGTTTGCAAGGATTCCAAGATAAAACCGATGTTTGGGCATCGGTAAAAGAACTTAATAATCCTAATTGGATAGACCTTCATTTTCTAGAAAACTGTGCGGAAGATCTTGAAGATAATAAACTTTTTTTAGGGGGAGGAATTCTTTCTGAAATCGCCCAAGAGCTTGCTATGTGGAGAATAGAGATCGAAACTAGCGATCTATCAGAAGAATTTAAATTTCTTTTACTAGACAAATTGCAAGGTCTAATAGATGCCGTAGAGAATCATTATGCTTATGGTTCAGTAGGATTAAAGAAAGAAATTGAAGCAAGCATGACCGAAATTGCTTTAGTCGAAGATGAAATCGCAACGCCTCAAGAAAAAAGTTTCTTCGTAGAAAAATACTACAAACTCTTTAAAAGAATTGAGCTATTTCTCCAGCTAAAAATCAAGATTAAAGGATTATTACCAGTGGGATTAGTCGAACCAACCCCAGAAGATCTCTATCCCTGGCGGCATTTTGGTACGCTAGATAGCAACTGTTCTTGAAACTAAAGTATCTAACTGATGAGCGAGACTCAAAATAGCGATCGCGCTTAAGGCTATTCTCCGTTTACACAGAGGAATAGAGAGCGCGATCGATTATAATTGGAATATAAATTTTATCTACAATCGAGATAAAAAATCCTCGACAATTAATTGCTATGTCTTCAGATCCATCCCAAGAACCACAGCAAAATTCTACTTTAGAAGAAATTCGCGCCACACGTCTCGAAAAAGTTGAGCAAATCAAAAAATTGGGGTTGAATCCTTACGAATATAAATGGGAGACAACGCATCGAGCTAAAGATTTACAAGAAAAATATGTCGATCTTGCCAATGGCGAAGAAGTAAACATAGAAGTATCCGTTGCAGGACGAATTATGGCTCGTCGCAATATGGGTAAATTATCTTTTTTTAACCTGCAAGATGAGACGGGAACCATCCAACTCTATTTAGAGAAGAAAAAAATTCAGGCAACCATGACAGGCATTGAAAATGCCTTTAATACCCTGATTAAACTATCAGATACGGGAGATATTTTAGGGGTTAAAGGAACGATTAAGCGAACAGAAAAAGGCGAACTTTCTATCTATGTTGGCGAATATTCACTGCTGACAAAATCTCTCCTACCCTTGCCCGATAAATGGCATGGTCTAACCGATACAGAAAAGCGCTACCGTCAGCGTTATGTCGATCTAATTGTTAATCCCGACGCGAGACAAACTTTCCGTCGTCGCGCTCAAATCACAGCCTCTATTCGTCGCTATTTAGAACAACAAGGATTTCTAGAAATCGAAACTCCTGTATTGCAAAGCGAAGCAGGTGCGCAGACGCACGTCCATTTATTACCTATCACAATACTTTGGACATGGAATTGTATCTGCGCATTGCTACAGAATTACATCTGAAGCGATTAATTGTTGGCGGGTTTGAAAAAGTATTTGAACTCGGACGAATCTTTCGTAATGAAGGCGTTTCTACCAAACATAATCCTGAGTTCACTACCATTGAAGTGTATCAGGCATATGGCGATTATCATGACATGATGGAATTGACGGAAAATATTATTACTACCGCAACTCAAGAAGTTTTAGGAACGCTAAAATTCAACTATCAAGAGAGAGAAGTTGACTTAACAACGCCTTGGCGACGAGTAACCATGCACGAAATTGTGCAGGAAAAAACTGGAGTAGATTTTACTCAATTTAAAACATTTGAAGAAGCAAAAATAGCCGCTGAAAAAGCAGGGATCGGCGTACCAGAAGACTGTATTTCGATAGGGAAATTACTCAATGAAGCCTTCGAGCAAAAAGCAGAAGAAACCTTAATTCAACCAACGTTTGTTATCGATTATCCTATCGAAATATCACCGCTAGCTAAACCCCATCGATCTAAACTAGGATTAGTCGAACGGTTTGAATGGTTTGTTGTGGGGCGGGAAATGGCAAATGGTTTTTCTGAGTTAACCGATCCTATCGATCAGCGAGAACGATTGGAAGCCCAAGCAGCGAAAAAAGCAGCAGGCGATGTAGAGGCGCATAGCGTCGATGAAGATTTCTTAGCAGCATTAGAATATGGAATGCCGCCGACGGTGGGATTGGGAATTGGTATCGATCGCCTAGTCATGTTACTAACTAATTCTGCTAGCATTCGCGATGTTATTGCTTTCCCTCTGCTTAAATCCCAAAGTGCCGTTGTCAAAGCTTTTGACTACGATGCGCTTTCAAAAATTCTCCGAGTTGAATTTTCTAGCGGTAGCATCTACAAATATCACGACATTCCCGAATCGATTTATCAAGAATTGCAAAATGCTCCCTCCAAGGGTCAGTATTTTAACGCTCAAATTCGAGATAAATTTGGTTGCGATCGCGAAGTGTAAATCGGTTACTAGGAGTTTAAAATCTTCGTAAGGCAACTGGGGCAGGAATCATTCAATTTCCAAAATGACGTTTATATTCCTGCCCTGGGTAAGCAACATCCTCTGGTTTTAAGTCAATTTACTTGCGCTCTCCGAGTAGAGTGGCACGAGATAGATTCGTTAGCGTGTGACTTGCTCAAATGAGATTAACAAATAACGCTAAATTATGGAAATCGAAAATAGTTATTTCTTGTCTTATGATATTGAGATATTATCTTAGCTTGAATTTACATCGTGCCTCAAATAGTATGGATTGCCAGACACGGAAATCGACTGGATTTTGTTACTCCTGAATGGTTTGAGACAGCCGAACGACGTTACGATCCGCCTCTGTCTGACGATGGATTAATCCAAGCAACAGAACTGGGTAAACGACTCAAAAAGGAAAATATTGCTCATATTTTTTCTTCTCCTTTTTTAAGAGCGATACAAACAGCCGATCGCGTTGCTCAAGAACTCGATTTACCCATTAAAATAGAAGCTGGCTTGAGTGAATGGTTAAATCGCCATTGGATGACAGAAGCGCCCCAAACGCATCCAAAAGACTTTCTATCCGAGCATTATTCCCGAATTGATTGGAATTATTCTTCCAAAATTATTCCTCAATATCCCGAAAGCGAAGAAACTGTAATGCAGCGCACGGCTCAAACTGCACGGCAATTAGTAACAGAATTTTCTCAAGATATTTTATTAGTCGGTCATGGAATATCAGTATTAGGAGCAACTAGAGGATTGGTAAAGGGAAATCCAACGGTCAATGCTTCTCTTTGTTGTTTGGTAAAATTAGTTCTCCATCAAGAAATATGGGAAATGGAATTAAATGGAGACACATCTCATTTAAGCCAGAGCGAAACTTTGATTAGATTTAACTAATTTGAGTTATTCCTAATTGTACTGCGGCTAAATACATTCATTTCAGGTAGTAAACACTACCTCATGCAAGGTCTTTTGATATTCGTTATTCGCTAAATCAAGCATTTCACCAAAAAGAGGTGAGAAGGGGCGGTTGGTATCCATTGCTGTGTACTCTTCCAGCGATCGCCAATGTCCAAAATTAATGCAGCGCCAGCCATCCAAGCTACGATGGGCATGGGTCGAAATTAATCCCGCTTGTCCCGATACCATTACTAGCGCCTCTCGAAATAACTCTATAAATCGAGGCTGATTTTCGGGTTGCTTCATCTTAAAGATGCCGAAGTTGATCGGTCCATCCATGCCATGAGAGATGTAATTTGCTATTATCTGGTTCTTCGGCAAAAATTTCAAACAGATGTACGTCAGGAACAGAAAAATCTGTGAAGGATTGAGTCGCTACATAAGACTCTGCATTTGACCATTGAACGTAACTTGTTATTCTTAATCCATCACGACGACGAAGTACTGTACCAGAGGAAAATCCTGCATTGTGTTTGAGAGTGGCGGCTTTCTACCCCGTCTTTCGCGTGTCGGTAACTTGGTTCTAACTCACAGATACTTAAATGCTTGGCTATGGCAATTCGTTTGGGCATCGCTGGTGTTTGTACTCTCTCTCCTTATCATAAGCGATTATACGGACTTGATATTAGAGTTAGAACTGACGCGCGATCGCACCGACTTTCACGATTATGAAGTGGTTAACAGGGCATTTATGGGATCGAGGTTGGCAAGAGCGTTTAATTTTCCTGACTCTCTTTTCTATAAGGCAAGCCTTACGCTGATCGGGGAGTTGATTTACCTGCTAGTCCCAAAAGTGCCAACAGCGCGATCGCGTAAGGCAACTTCTTAAATCTCCTTAGCGATTGTTTAACTATACAGAAATAAAAACAAGATTACGCGATCGCCTTTTCTTTTGGCAATCCAGCTTCTTGTAGCTGAAACTCGCGCAATTGCGTCTCGATCTCGTTACGAACGATTTGACGATATTCGAGAAAATGCTCGTTGTGAGCGCATACGGTCAAATAATGCTCCCACACAGCAGGATTGTTTTTGATGATACTAAATAAATGATGCCAGAATTTCCAACGGGTATTGCGTTTGAACCCTTGTCGCCAAACGACAATCCCTAGCGCCCTTAAATCTACCCAACTTGGAAACTTGGCTGGCACTTTACACTTTGGTGCGCCTAGCTTTAAGAAACAGCGATAAGTCCGATCTAAGAAAATCTCTGCATCGTACAACGTCCAAAAGGCCTCGATATATTCTTTAGCGATATCTTCGATGGGGCGCGTAGGGATAAAGTTCATCAAAGTGGTTTGATTGATATCTAGTCTATCGCCTGCTCGCAACCGTTCCTCTTTCTCTAAGCGATGCCAGAGGGCCGTATTGGGAAGTGCCTGCAACATCCCAAACATGGCGGTAGGAATGGTGGCTTCCTCCACAAAGCGAATGATACGGGAAGCTGCCCCTTTTTTCTCGCCATCAAAGCCAATAATAAATCCTGCCATCGGACGCAATCCCGCACGAACGATCGCATCGACAGCATCTGCCAGGGAACTGCGAGTATTCTGAAATTTTTTTGTCAGTTGTAAACTATCTTCATCTGGGGTTTCAATGCCCAAAAATACCCCGTTAAAGTTGCACTCGACCATCAACTCCATTAATTCTAGGTCAGCAGCTAAATCGACTGATGCTTCGGTATTAAATTGGAACGGATATTGATGTTCGGCTTGCCAGATCTTTAACTCTTGTAACAATAACTTGACATTGCGTTTGTTGCCAATAAAGTTATCATCGACCATGAAGATGCTTCGCCGCCATCCCAATTCGTAGAGATAATCTAATTCTTTCAACAATTGGGCAGGGGCTTTGGTACGCGGTTTGCGACCGTAGAGAACGATAATATCGCAGAATTCACACTGAAAAGGACAGCCTCGCGAAAACTGAACTGACATCGAATCATAAGCGTCTAATTCCAGCAAATCGTAACGAGGAACGGGCGTTATGGTGACATCAGGTTTTTCTGTAGCGCGGAAAACTCCACTGGTTTCGTCCTTTTGTACGGCTTCTACGAACATTGGCAAGGTAATTTCCCCTTCATCTAAGATGAGAAAATCTGCCCCTGCCTTTTCGGGTTCGGAGGGGACGGAAGTGGCATAAGGCCCGCCAACGGCGACTAATTTACCGCGTTGTTTTGCTTCTTTAATTTGTGCCAGTAAATCTTGTTTTTGGACGATCATTGCCGAGAGAATAACAAGATCTGCCCATGCCCATTCTTCTTCGGTGACGGGGCGAATGTTACGATCTACTAATTTAAATTCCCACTCTTGCGGCAAAATAGCCGCCACGGTAATCAATCCCAAAGGCGGCAATAAGACTTTGCGATTGACTAATTCGAGAATCTTTTCATACGACCAAAATGTCGGCGGAAATATGGGGTAGATTAGTAAGATCCGCAAATTCTTGAACTCCTCACGCAATTTGTTTAATTTTACTCGGTCGAAGTTATTTTTCAGGGTAATTTTAAAAAACTCGACTGCGCCATTTATTTAATTTAGCTTCTCCGATCGCAGCATAACGACGAAGATCGGCAATTTTTGTTTCTAATTCTGCGATCGCGTTTTTTTGTTCTTCGATGCCTTGTTGCAGCGATGGTTGAATCCCGGTATTAATAGACGAACGAGTTTTTATCTGAGAAGTTCCAGGATTATTAGACTGCCATTTACTCAGTTGGCTGACTCCAATACTCGCTAGCGAACTCAATTCGGCTAATTGCGATCGCAATTGTGCGAGGATCTTTTCTTGTTGGTCGTATTGATGTTGTAAGGTGCTATCCGTTACTGTTTGATAAGTAGATTCTACATAAGTTTCGGGAGCGCTTGGTTGTATAGGCGCTTTTGGTTTGAGTACCTCAGCTAAAAGTTTATTAACATCCGTCATTCCACCATAACTTCCTACGCCTGCGGGTGGAATCACATTACTGGGTTGATTGGCAATCACAAAACGATTGAGGCGAGAACGATTTCCTGTTGTTAAGTTTTTATCGCTGCTAGAAGCGCCTCGTAAGAGTTGGAAAAGGTGAGTAAACCCGACGATATTTTTACCCGTTTGGGTTTTATAGCCTCGATAATAAGGAACGATATATTCGCCAAAAGCTGTGATATATTCTTTGCTATCGATGTAGGAATCAATTTCCTCTGCATAGCCACCGCGATCGAGGATTTGGCTATGATAGCTCATCTCTTCATAGCTTTCGGGAGCGCGACCCAATAAATGTTTAAAATTTAATTCTATGGCTCGATAACGGGGACAATTATCAAAAAATCGAGAACTATATAATTGCGATCGCGCGATTTGTCGCACGAACTCCCGCACGCTAGTTTCTCCGTTGGTAAGGCGAGATTCTGCTACCGTAAGGCGTTCGCTTTCCATTACATAAGCATTTCCCAACACTTGTCGATATACTGCTCGAATGATGTTATCTAAATCTTCAAGAGAAGCTCCCCATCTTAACTCTAACGGAATGGTATCTTCATATAAACTGACACCTAATTGAGATGCTTTACCAATTACCGGACTAACATAGCTTCCTATCATTTTTAAAGCTCCTTAAATTATCTTTCTCTTATTTTCCCATTCCTCGTCCCCTCGTTTCTCCTTATATAAGAGAGGATGCAATCTTATAGTTTTTAAACTCGTTCATCAAATTTCGTATGAAAACCACCGAATTTTATCCAATATTGTTTAAGTTCGTGATGGGGAGTATGCAAACTTGCTTTTGCTTGGTAGAGTAACACTTGTCGGCGATCGCCAATCCAGATTTTTTTAATAGGTTCGACCGATATTAAAGTTCCTCCTAAACTATTAACACACTCTTCAAATCTTTCAACGGATGAATATTCTAAAGTTTCAAAAATGAAAAAGTGCCCCGAACAAATTAGGTGGCGACTTCGTATCCAAGCCTGCATCTTTTTACAAGCTATGGTCGGTAGCATAATTGTTCCAACTTCCGATACACTCATCTGACCTAACATTTCAATTGCTTAATTTGACACGACCACAATAAAAATTTTTAAATTCAGTCAATCTCAGTAAGGCTGAGAATTTTGCCGTTCATTCGGTGAATGTTTTGGATTTTTGAGATAATTGAGCAAAACCAACTTCATAAGTCTCAATAGATTTTTTGAAGCCAGGGACACCAATGGTAGACATCACAATCCGAAAACGCTTGTTCGTATTGCGATAGGCTCCACTCCCTGCAACTGCGTTCGTTTTGTCTAATTGAGATATGGGTTCAATAGCCATTCAAAAAATCTCCTTCATTGGATAAAGGTTTTTAGAAAGGGAATTCTTATTTTTTTTTACAAAACTTAACAAGCTCGACCATAAGAGGTCTTCTCAGGAAGAATCTCTCAAAATGCCTAACTTATTTGTTTTAAAGTTTTTTTAGGAGCTAAAATCTCAGGGTTGCCAATTAGCCCGAAACGCATGAGAGTCAAGAATCTTTGTGAGATTTTAACTTTCTACGCTTCGCACTGCTTGACAAACAAACTGTGACTTTGGGTAGATGTTTATATACCCTAACAAGTTTATTCGTACAATGCTGCTTAGACCCAGATTATCAAAAATTGTAAACAACTGTCGTTACTGATGTTAATTCGTCCTGAAATGCCCCACGATATTGCAGCAATTCGAGATGTTATAAAAAAAGCGTTCGATCGCCCAACAGAGGCTAATTTAGTCGATATACTACGCGATCGCAACGTTCTTACGCTCTCATTGGTGGCTACAGAAGGCGATTGCGCGATCGGACATATTGCTTTTAGTCCCGTTACAGTTGGGAAAGAAAATTCAAGCTTTAAGGCTGTTGGACTCGCTCCAGTTGCTGTTTTACCCGAATATCAGCGACGAGGAATTGGTTCGCAGTTAATCGAAATGGGACTGAAAAAATGTCAAAAAGCTGGACAAAATGCCGTTTTTGTGCTGGGAAGTCCAGGCTTTTATGCTCGCTTTGGGTTTGTTGCGGCTGCAACTTATGGCATTAGCTATGAAGGCGATGTGCCGCCAGAGGCGTTTATGGTTAAAGAACTCAGCCCTGGAATATTAGGCGATCGCCCCGGAATAGCGCATTATCAGCCAGAGTTTCAAATGTGTTAACCCTTAAATTATGATGGCGATTTCTTAACTTTCTTATGCCAAATTGCCAATAAAAGGTTACAACAGAATATAGCAATCCTATAGGATATTTTGGAGATGATTTGGACTAACCAACCGTTTCAGAAATTGCCTTGGATTGCTTCAAGTAAGTAGATTCGATCTGTAGCTATGACATCACTAAAAAGTTCGCGCTCTCTCCCTAAAGTTGCAGTCTCTTTGCTCAAAGCAACGAGTTTCCCTTTAAGTATAGGGATTTTACTGCTATCAAACGCTCAAAGCACTTTAGCTTCCCCATCGCCCAACTACGATGCTAACCCTTTAGAATCGGCAATTCAACTCGTTAGCCAAGAAGTAGAACGATCGCGAGAAAACCGAAACGATGAAAGCGATCGCCCGCGTCGCGATGTTCCCGATGTTATTATCGATGACGAGGAGAATCAATCGGAAGAAGAAACCTCAGCTTCTGCAAGTACCAAACCTCGCTTTACTTGCGAGTTAAACAATGGCGAATATACCGTCATGTATCACCCAGAAAGTCGTCCGGGAGAAGCTTACGCCTGGGCAATTCCGCGTCAAATGGGTGGCGGATGGTCGGCACAGCGTCGTTGTACTGAAATCAGTCGTCGTCTAGAATCCTATCGACCGGACGGATTGCAAGAGATGAGTACGGCAGTAGAAAATAATTACAATACCGTCTGCGTAACCACTCAAAGAGATTCAAGCTGTCGCATTGTCTTTACCGTACCAAACGGTCAAGATCCAGTTGGTACGCGCGATCGCGTTTTCCAAAATCTCACCGTTGCTGATAGCGGCGAACAAACCCAGGGAGTTAATACCTTTGTAAGTAATGGTCGCTCAGATCGGGGGATCGGTCAACTTGGCAATCTCGGTCAACTCGGTCAAGTCTTAAACCAAAGTTTATCTGGTATAGCAATGGGTTCTCAATCATCCAATGCTATCAATTTACGTCCTTTTCTTGACCCTGCCGATGGTGGAACGGGAACCAAATTGCAAGGTAGTCCATTTAAAAAGACTAACCCTAGTTCGGTACGCCTAAAACCAGAAAACTTCCGTTAAATATTCTAGTAACTCAAATTCCTTAGCAGTCAATTCGATGCCCCGATCTCCTCTACTAACTTTACGAGTACTGCGATTGAGTTGCAAGTCTACAAATTTGAGTAAATCGGGGTTATCTTCTTGGTTGCGTCGCAGATGTGCCCGAACTCTTGCGAGTAATTCTTCTAAGCTAAAGGGTTTAACGATATAATCATCTGCACCTGCATCTAATCCTGCAACGCGATCGCTTTATACTAAGTTTAAAGACTGAAGTGCTTTTTCTACTTGCTTGCCTACTGCGTCCCAAGAATATTCAGCATTGACTAATTCATAAGCAGAATGCGTTAGCTTTTCGACTAAGGAAGGATCTGACCAAAGTTGTTCTACCGAATTGGCGATCGCGTCCATTTCATCTTTAATGAATAAATGTTCTCCATCCGTAGCATTTAATCCCTCAGCCCCTTTACTCGTACTGACGGCCGGACAACCCGATGCAAAAGCTTCTAGGAGTTTTAGGCGAGTTCCTCCGCCTTGCTGTAGGGGGACAACCATCACGCTAGCTGCCGCTAAATAAGGTCGCACGTCCGGGACGCTTCCGGTTACGACAATATCGGGATCTGAGGCGGCAGCTTTTTGCATAAACTCAGTTGGGCTGCGTCCTACGAGAAGAAGGCGACAGTCTGGATAATTTTTTTTCAGTCGAGGATAAATTTCTTCTATTAGCAGTTTAGCGGCTACTTTGTTAGGGATATAGGAAAACGTGCCCATGTAAATTATATTGTGCGGTTTTCCCTCTAATCCTTCTGGTGGGTTACATTGCTTGAGACGAACGCGATCGTAGGAACTGACATCAATTCCATTGGGAACTGCGTAAGGCTGATATTTCTCTCCATATAACGTTTTTAACAATATGATATCTTCTTGGCTACAAACCCAAGTTTGGTCGGCTTGACGAATAAAATCTAACTCGATTGATTTGAGGCGAGGCAGTCTCATTTTTAACGCGCCGTGCTTTTGCTCAAAGAGATCGGCTTCTATATTGTGTTCGTCAAAGATAACGCGATATTTACGATGCTTACAAATTTTTAAATAGTTATATAGCCATATTTCCTCAATAACGACTACATCTGGTTTAAATTCTCCTAAAACTTTTTCTAATTCTCTAACAGCCGCTTGCTGATATAAACTATCCATATCTGGATGAGCGTTGGGGCGAAGCAACCACGCACGGCGTTTCAAAGTTTCCCAGCGCGATAGCGACTTAGAGAGTGCATAGGAATGCCAGAGAGCGATTCCGTCAGGAACTTCCGAATTAGACTTCCATTGAGTAATTGAAAAAATCCCTAACGGCCCATATTTGCGCATAATATTGATATTTTGCCAGTTGCGAAGCTCCACGCCGCCAGCAGGGGGATAGGGTTTTTCTTTGGTTATAAAGAGAGTACGAATCACGCTATTTGATTGAGAGACTATGTTTTTCCTTAATGTATCAAAATACGGCTCTTAACACGGATTGCCTTTGAGCGGGTCGGCATAGATCGTTTGCGAAATTTTGGGAGGTTCTTGACCGATGTGAAAGGCACGAACCCGATCTTCGATCGCCTTGTCTGAATTGGTCACTCGCTCGTATTGTCGTTTGTGTTCTACCCAAGATTCCACCAAAATCGTTTCTACAAACCGTCCGGGATCGGATAAATCTTGGTAGATTCCCCACTGTATCGCGCCATCGCGCCGCCGTACTCGACCTAAAACCTTCATCGCTTTAACAAATTCCTCAGCATTAGCAGGATCGATGCGATATTCTAGCGAGATGAAGACCGGACCATCATTGGGGCAGGGTTCAAAAACAAGGGTAGGTCGATCCCAGTGCAAAGAGGCTCGTAAATCTAATAGTTCGGTACAGCGCAAGCGATAAGCTCTCGTCAGCAAGACGCAGATAATCATTCCGATGGCTGAGATAGAAAGAGCCGTTGCAATATTAGTTTGTTGCGCGATCGCGCCCCACAGGACGCTACCCAAACTCAAACTCCCTTGAAATACTAACAAATATACCGCTAGCGCTCTTGCTCTTACCCAAGTAGGAACGGCGGTTTGAGTAGAGACATTGAGGCAAACCATTACGCACAGAGAGGCAATTCCGACAAATAGCATGACCCCACACACGAGAGGCAATTTACGAACAAAAGTCAGCGCTAACATCATTGCGCCCATCAATAACGATGCACTTGCTACTATGCGATCGATAGAAAATTTTTGACGCGCTTTTGGTAGAATAAAAGCCCCAGCTAAGCCGCCGATTCCCCAACAACCGAGAATAATTCCATATCCAAGAGCATCTAATTTTAATTCTTGGCGTACTAGCAACGGTAAAAGTCCTAGTAAAGCACTGGCAAAAAAAGCGTAAGCGGTAGTGCGAATGAGTACCGATTGAAAGACTGGGGAGAAACGCACGTAACGAATCCCTGACTGAATGGCTCCTACGACTCGCTCTGTCGGTAAAGCATTTATTTTCGGTTCTCGCTTCCAGCGATATACTACCAAGATTATTCCAATAAACGAAGCGGCATTGATTAGAAAAACAACTCCCGTGCCTGCAACTGCAATAATAATCCCCGCTAAAGCTGGCCCGATGGAACGAGAGAGATTAATGACGATTCCACTCAGCGTCACGGCTGAGGGAAGTTCCTCTTGGGACACTAATTCTGGCGTGACTGCTTGCCAGACAGGCATATTCATAGCGCTACCAATACCGATCGCAAAGGTCAGTGCTAAGAGGATTTCAGGGGTGGTAATGTTGGCTAGGGTAAGAATTCCTAGCACGGCAGCAAAGACCAACATTATCCCTTGAGTATATAGCAACATCTTGCGGCGATCTACTACATCCGCGATCGCGCCTGCTGGCAAAGCAAGTAAAAAAAAACGGCAAGCTGGTTGCTACTTGCATCATCGAAACTAGAAATGGCGAAGATGACAGGGAAGTCATCAGCCAAGCCGAACCCGTATCGTGCATCCATGAGCCAATCGTTGAAACAGCCGAAGCTATCCAAAGAGATCGAAATACAGGCTGACGCAGGGGACTCCACAGGGACGATGGTACGGTGGTCGCAGTCATGAAGATTAAGAGTGAGGCAGAACAACTGTTTGAGAGATCTTATCATCCAAGTCAAAAACTGTTGGTTGAGATTTTCTCTGGCTTCAAGATGGTTAGTTTTTTGAGTAGCTACACTAAAAGAAAATCAAAAGGAGACAGCCGTGACAGATAAAACTCGCGCGTCCTGGGATGCTGGAAGGTTTGTGAAAACTTTGGCTTATTTTGACGCTATCCCGTTTTTGGGTTGTTTGCAGCGATTATTCTCCGGTGGCGTTAGCGAAGTATTTAAACAAGAAGATCCTCAAGAACAAGCAAGTCAAAAAGAGGAAAAAGTTATGGGTAAAATTTTAGTAGTAGGGGCTACGGGTGGCGTTGGAAAGCGAGTTGTTAGTTGTCTTTTACAACAGAATTATCAAGTTCGTGCGTTAGTTAGAGATGTTAACAAAGCTAGGGAATTATTAGGCGATTGCGTCGAATTATTTGAAGCCGATCTCACGATTCCAGAAACTCTTAGCGATAAATTAGCCGAAAATCTCTCTGCTGTAATTTGTTGTAGTGGCGTTAAGGTTCAACCCGTTGAAGGCGATACGCCAACGCGAGAAAAATATTATCAGGGGATTAAATTTTATCTGCCAGAAGTGGTCGATAGTCCTGAACTGGTAGACTATCAAGGCATCAATAATTTAGTAAAAGTTATCAAAAAATCCTTACAATCGCCTTTAAAAATTTTATTCGATTTTACTAACCCATCAACTGATTTAAAAGAAATTTGGGGAGCCGTTGATGATGTAGTCATGGGAGGAGTCAGCGAAAGCAGTATTAGATTCATTGGCAATTGTGCTGTTTTTTCTGGTAATGTTTCTGTTGCTAATAATGGCGGATTTGCCTCAGTACGGACGCGCAATTTTAACCCTCCTTGGGATCTATCGGGTTTTGAGGGAATTGAATTGCGAGTGAAAGGAGACGGTAAACGTTATAAATTTCTCATTCGCGGCGAAGATAAATGGGATGGAATGGGTTACAGCTATTCTTTCGATACGTTAGAGAATTCCTGGATGACGATTCGTATTCCTTTTGGCGATCTCATTCCTGTTTTCCGCGCTAAAACGATTCCCGATGCAGGTGCTTTTAATCTTAATAAAGTTTATTCGATGCAATTAATGCTGAGTAAATTTGAATATAATGGCGAATTAAATCCAAGTTTTTCTCCTGGATTATTTAGCCTAGAAGTTGAATCGATTAAAGTTTATCGCACTCAAATAACGCCACAATTTGTGATGGTTAGTTCTGCTGGGGTGACTCGTCCCGGAAGACCGGGATTAAATTTAGAAGAAGAACCTCCCGCAGTACGTCTCAATGACCAATTAGGTGGAATTCTAACTTGGAAATTGAGAGGCGAAGAAGTGGTTCGTCAAAGTGGCATTAATTATACAATTATTAGACCTTGTGCATTAACTGAAAAACCTGGCGATAAGGTTTTAGTATTCGAGCAAGGCGATAATATGAAAGGTCAAGTTAGTCGAGATGCGATCGCCCAATTGTGCATTCAAGCATTAGGAATTCCTGAAGCTTGTAATAAAACCTTTGAAGTCAGAGAAGAGGGCGTAATCGCTAACTCGATTGATTGGAAAAATTTGTTTGCTAATTTAAAATCTGATTGAGCGCGATCGGTTTTTCTTTAAAAGCATACAATTAATAAAAATAGCGATCGCCAACTGATGATTAGGAATTGGGGATTGGTCACTGATTACTGATAAAATCCCCTTGTCTCCCTCTCATCAATTATTAGCAGCTTAATCGCGATCGCTTTCATCAACAAAAGATTTTAAACTTTTATTTTCAGAAATTGCGCGAGTACAAGACCAATTACTCGGTAAAGCAGATGGCCATCCCATACGCAAAGCTTCAGGGCAAATTGTCATTACGGTTAGCTGACAGTCTATTAGTTGAAATCCTTCTTTTTCGCATTGTTTGAGACTTTGTTTTAAAATTGAGTCGTTGTTGAACTCGATTGTTTTATTACACTGAATGCAAACTAAATGATGGTGATGGTGAGGGTAAGGTTGGTTGAGTTCGTAATGTTTGTGTCCCTCTGCCAATTCTAATTCTCTCAAAATTCCCATGCGCGACATTAACTTAACACTACGGTAAATCGTTGATAAGCTAATGCCTTCCTCTCTTTGTTCGAGGACACCATAGAGTTCTTCGGCACTTAAATGATTTCCGCGCGGGAGATTTTGAAAAACATGCAAAATCTTTTCTCTTTGCGGTGTTAAGCGCCATCCTCTAGAATTTAGTTCGGCTTTCAGCGAAGCGGCTGTGTAAGGAGGCATAACTATCCCCTTTCAAGAAACTCTCTCTAATTGACAATGATAGTCCTTTTTACTGCCTATTTGCAACAAAAGTCGTTAATTGACAATCAATCTCAAAATCATTTTGATTATGAGTTAGGCGATCGCAATTTCAAAAAAGCTATTAATAAAGCGATAAATCGGCTGATTCTAGGCGAGCGAGTTTTTTGAGAAAGGTTTTAAATGACAATTAATGGATATTGTAAAATCAGAATTAAAGGTCAAATAGTGCCTAAATCTAAGCTCAATTGTATGTAATTATTATTTGGCGTTTCTAGAGAACGATTGCTGTGAGAGGAATGGCAAAGTCGATTGCGATAGTAATTTGCAATAAAACCATCATCTAACCACGGTTCGGAACTACCAGGATATCTTTCATCTTTGAGTAACCATTGTTTAAAAACTTCCTCGCGACCGTCATTAGGGACAACAACTCGATAAACTCTAATTCGCTTTTGACGGGTTCCCTCGCAACAAATATTCATTAATCCATAGCCAATTTCTTCGAGAAATCGTCTGATGATGACGATTGGACTAGCATTTTTCGCAATCCCGATTCCTATGATGGTTTTAATTTCAGTTCGATTATTCATGGCAATTTTGGCAAGTTGTTGTAAATCGTCATCTGTATTTCGTAATTCTCTAGAGGAATCGGCTAGCAGAATCGGAATTCCTAACACTTCCATCGTGCCGATAATAGTCCCTAATTGCGACCCATTAAAATCAGGAAAAAATAAACTTCCATGACCTCGGTCGATTAATTGCTTGGCAACTATTGCATCGCGGTCGGCTAAATAAGATCGACCAATCGTTAAAAAATAATGTATTCTTAATTTTTGATACCAATTGTCGTCATCTAGAGCGACTAATTGAGGAGTGATTGGAAGTTCGTAACGATTTTTTAGCTCGTGTTTTCTAAGCGATCGCTTCTGGGATATTGTTTTCACTAAGCGTCTTTTTAACGCTCGATATTGTTCTTCATTGAGATCGTTTGCTCGTGCGATCGCATTGCATTCTGCTTGATAATTTTGCTCTCTAACTTCATTAATAGCATCGGTTAATTGATTTTGACTTTTAACTCGTTCCCAAGCTTCTGCAAGAGAATATAAATTGTGATTTTGACTATTTTTTTTATTCTCTTGATTTCCAATTTCTGTAGAGACGCGATATATCGCATCTCTACCTCCGACTTTAAGATTATGTCCTTCTTCTATTAATAATGCTTGCACGGAGTCGCGATAATTAATCATAGAAGCATTAACGCGAACTGCCATTTTTGCCCAGCAAAGTAATGATTCTGCCTGAAATCCTGCATCGATATCGTCTAAAGCATCAAAATCAGATTGTTGTAGTAAGCGAATATTTAGTTCGGTTAAACGATGACCAGAAGTGAGTAAAGCAGGAATAGAAGTAGACCCATTAGCTATTTGATTAAATCCATAAGAGGCAACCCAAATATGTCGCGGAATATTTTCTCTAATTCGTCCTAATGCCTGACAAATAGAAGTTACTGTTTGTATCCCTTGGGCTATCGACCAAACTGAAGTAAAATGTCCTTTGAGAGCGATACTAACTCCCGTTTCTATTGAAGGACTTGCTAATACAATATCGTAGCTAGATAAGACGCGATCGAGATTATTAATACAGTTATAAGCAGGGTGCGTTGGTTCTGTTAGCGATTCGGAATCAATGCGAAGAATATTAGCTTGAGGAAATTGTTTTTTTAAATAAGATTCAAGGGTACGAGTTCCCCATTGACTCGTTAATTTTTGGGCAGATAAACAAACAAATGGTTTGCCGCCTTCTTTAATATGTTTGACTAGGTTTCTTACTAAGACTTTTGGATTGCTTTCTGGATAGTTATAAACATTCCAAGCTTCTTTTTCGCTTGGTTTCCAATCATTTTTAACGATAAAACTTTCTAAAGATAATCCCCCTAGAGTCATTAAATAATCTAAGGAAATATCGCTCAAATCTGCATCGGCTACGTAAACTTGACCGTCTCCACCTAAAACATTTTGCATTAATGTTTTTAGAGATTTAAGGATGGCAACGCGATTATTTCTACACGTATCAGAGTTTAATCCATGCCACAATACCTGTTCGACTTCATCGATAATCACAATGCCATTCGACCAGTTGAGTGCATTAAACTTTGCCTGAGAGTTGGGGTGCAAAGAATCGATACATAAACCATATCCCAGAACTTGCTCTAGTAAAGGGTTGCGAACTTCAGTAATATACTGCAATCCGAAGCGCTGACAAAGTTCTTCGACAAGTCGTATTCGGTGTCCGATAACTAATACCCATTGTCCTCGTTCCTTGGCGCGTGCGACTATCTGTTCTAGACACTTGGTTTTTCCCGTGCCTTTGGGGGATTTAATGCCGATTAATTTTGCCGTTTGGGGAATTTCTAAATCGGGAAGATAGCGACAGTTAACTTCTATATTAGAAGTATGGGTTAGACGGGCTAATCCTTGCGCTTTCCAGGTGTCGAAAGGAAGTGCTATTTGATAAGCTTTATCGAATGCTTGTCGTCCATTTCTAGCGATGAGATCGTCAACGCCTTTACCAAATTCGGGATTCCAGGTAATGACTTTGACAGAACATCCCGCTTGCTTTAGCAAATATCCCATTTTCGCGATCGCGGCATCAACTGCTTTAATCGTATTGGTTTTGGTATCTCGATCGAAAGCAATATAAATTTGTCGTCCCGATGCGACTAATTTTTCTAATTGCGCAATGAGATGCGATTTGCCAATGCGATCGCCTCGTTCGTTTCTAGGAGTACGATATCCATTATTAATCCCTGGAAGTGCGATCGCAGCATATCCCGCCGTTAGCAAAGCACCCGCTTTTTTTGCGCCTTCGGTAATACACAACGGAATCGAAGGATGCTCGATCAGCCATTGCCAAAAGTCAATTTCTTGTGATATAATGCCAGACCCAGCGCGATCGGCAATGTTTTGCCAAAGGTGTAAAGGAACTTTTAAGGCAAAGATTCCGGTAGGGGTTTGAGGCGGATGCTCGTATTTAATCGGTTTGTGGCGATCGTTACTCAGACGAGGGCGCGCGGGTTTAAAACAGCCCCAAAGATCGTCGCTTCCAGTAAGTAAATCGATACCAGAACACCACCATCCGCCTTCTTCAGTATGTTCGTAGCGTTTGAGAATGCGATCGCTCAGTCGTCCGTCATTACGTCTGGGCAGTGCATCTGAATAAAGTAAATGTTCTGAAGGTGCAGAACCATCTAAAGCAGTTACATTAAGGCTAATTAACTGTTCGTCCACACAGCTTTTTTGCCACTCGATTAGATGATTCATGCCTTGTTCTCCTAAAACATTGAGAGCAAGACACACTACCTATGGTGTCTTGCCTTATAATTTTAGAAGCAAAGCACTAGATAAGGACAAAAATTTTTAGATCGATGTAGAAACGAAATCTATTGCATCTCTATTCCCAACATTCTTCGCAATTGCATTCTCCCCAATCTTCAACAAGCGTAATGGGTTGACTCCCTTGTACAAACGAATCGGTTATTTCAATTTCGTTATTTTGACAGATTGCCCATGTTAGTAGCACTTCTTTAGTTGAAAAATGAGTAGCCGGGTCTTTTTGGGCAACGGTTGCCAGGAATGTTTGCGCATCGTGATGACCCAAGGCATACCATCCTATTGTGTCGTAGTACAAATCGACAAAAGAGTGAATTTGGATTGTGAGACTAGCTGTTTTTTTCGTTTTTGGAGCGAATAAAGCAATTTTGGCAATAGACATAGATTGACTTAGCCGTTAACTATATTAAAAAATATAGTTGAATTAAAATAAATTTTCAATACATTTGAAATTTATTTTTGAATTAATTGCTTAAAAAACGCTACTCGTCTCAATATCTTTTGGCACTCCTGAAAATGAACTAGTTTTGATATAAACGCGATCGCGCGTTATTTCGCTCAATACATTCGATGGTTTAGGACATCTCAAAGGAGTACGACCGTTCGCCCCTACTAGAAAATGTGTGCGTCTTAGATTTATGCTTCCATCAATCTATCAATTACCGATGTAGAAAAAAGTGGAAAAGAATTAATGGGACTGACATCCCAAACTTACTCGCTTACTCTAAAAGCTGAAAGACACAGATAGAGGTGTGAGATGGGAGAAAAATTTTTGCTAGCTGTCGCCGTCACTTTTTCATTGAACCTTTTTTTCTGTTTTGGCGAATCTTCTTTAATTTCAGCGAATAATACCAAATCCCATTCCTTGACTAATCTTTCTTTACGCGAGAACCTAGCTTCATCCAGAAGGAATTTGCTCGACGTAGGCTTGAGCTTGAATCCTTAATTGATTTGCTTCTATCTTAAGATCGTCAATTTTGAGTGACATTCCTTGCAACTCGAAATTGCTCAGATTGAGAATCGAACTCGTTTCATCTATTAAAGCCTTGGTTAATTCAGGCGATATCTCTTTCTCTTCGCCATATTGAACGTCTTTGAGAGTTATCGTTTGTCCGTCAGCACTCACTTGAGGAACTGCGGTAAAAGCCACTTTTTCAAGCTTGCTAGTTTCTTGCAATAATACAGTTGCTTTGAGGGCTATTTTTCCGGGTTCGGGGAGATGAAACTCAACCTGTTGGGGAATGACTGTCATTGGTTGTCCGTCGATCGATATTTGCGTCTTTTGCAGGCGATCGCGTACATACTCTGAGTTAAAGGCACGATTGATATCGGATTCGGTTAAAACAACCGAAGCACTTCCTTGAGTTGGCTTAGTGAGTTCAATTTTGCCGAAAGCGGCGCTAAGGGGATTAATAGCAACTCCACTCATTTCCATCGCCAGTTCTTCAACGCGCAAGTCTCCTTGCATAACCATTCCTTCGCCTTCGATGGTGACTGACTCTACTTCTCCTGTGACTAGTTTGAGCGGATCGGTTTTAAGATTGACATCTAAATTTTCTACTTCATCAAGTTGACTAGCTAGCCCGATTTCTGCGGCTTTATTGAGTGCTTGCTCTCCGAGGCCTTGGTTTTCTTGCGTCACGTTTTTCTCTCCCGTGTCAAATTCTTTAAGTTACTGACAGCATCAATTTTTTCTAGATCTAAATATATGGCGAGGTTTTTGATTAGCCATCGCCCCTAGGGACTATCCAAAATGGATGGCGATTTACTATGAATTTTGGTACAGATGGGGAGATTTTTTCAGCGACCAGTTACCAATTATCAGTTGCCTTTCCTATTGAACTCCTAATTTTTATCATTCATAATTCCCCTGATAACTGAGCTAGATTTCCCTCTTGAGAATGATGAGAACAAAAAAATTGCCAGCTAATGTTAAACATAATTCAATTAAATAAAAATTAAATTTTAGGTTGAAGTTTAACTATGTTTTTACAAGATAAACAGACCGGGACTTTAGTAGAAATTCTTGATGTTGAAGCATTATTTAACCCTACAAAAAATTCTGTCACCATTCAAGGACAAGAAGGTGAGGAAGAACAAGAACCTGAAGCTTATTCAAAAGATAGATTAATTTTTCCTTCCGGTGAGAACTTGCCGCGTTGTTGGCTAGATGCTAATTACAGAAATAATTAAGGCTATAAGTAAGATTGGCGATCGCAGGTAAAAGCAAGAGGAAACTGGAACATTAGGACATTAAAATAATCACTTCACTTTTAAGAACAAGCTTGCCCAACTGCGATCGCCTTTTCGCCTATCCAAAAAGTTCTTTAGTTCTATCGCTTCAAGAAATCCGTGAGATAATGCTATGTCAAAGAGCGGCTATGTCAAAATAGCCAATTAATCGAAAGGAAGCGCAACAGATTTATGCTGACAATCATTTCTTTGATACTTACTTTTATTTTCTCCAGCTTTCTTGAATATTGGCTTCATCGCTTGATGCACATTTGGCCCTGGTTTGGCAACCAGTTTACTTCTCACTACAAACATCACCAAAGCCAAACAGCTAACTTGTTAGGAGATTTTAAAGACTATGGTATGGTTGCTGTAATTTTCTGCCCCATATTTTTGATTTCCCCGGCAGCCGCAATTGGCTCTATTTTAGGGGGTTTGAGTTTTGCTGCTTTTGCTTCCTATAGCCATCATCTTCAGCATCAAACACCAACAAGATATATTATGATGAAGGTTCCCGTTCATTACCTTCACCATAATTACAGTTGTCGCTACAACTTTGGTTTGTCTGTAGATTGGTGGGATCGAGCCTTTGGCACTTATAGACCGATGGAATGGTCTTTGAGCAGAGAACAAGCGACAAAGAACGGTTAAACCTGCGAACAGTTATCGAGGCATAGGATTTTGGGATTTAAACCTGCTACAACCAAGTAGCCTCCAGTTACCCAGTCGGTTTGCTGTTAAAAAAACCAACCATAGGAATGCAAACCTTTACCTAATAAATTCACGCCGAGATAGCAAACCCAAACCACTACAAACCCGCTAGCCGCAAGAATAGCGGGTTTTCTTCCTTGCCAGCCGCGAGTAATGCGAGCGTGAAGGTAAGCAGCAAATACAAGCCAAGTAATCAACGCCCAAGTTTCTTTGGGATCCCAACTCCAATAAGAACCCCAGGCTTCATTTGCCCAAACAGCCCCAGCAATAATGCCAATGGTCAAGAGCGGAAAACCCAGTCCAATAACGCGATAGCTGATGTTGTCTAGGGTATCGGCTAGATTGAGGCGCACTGGAGAAAGTGTAGAATCACTAGCGGAAACATTCGCAATTGAGGTGGTTAAATTGAGAACTGCTGTATTGCTGTTCCCGTTATTTTCTGTTAGTGCAGGGGCGACAGCAACAGAATTATTGTTTGTAAGCTTGTTCTGAGAGGTTAGCAAACGAGAATTGCGATAGCCACCAGTTCCGACCGAACTACCGCGCAATTCTACCGATTGACCGCGAGTAACCACTAAAAACGCGATCGCGAGCAAAGAACCCACCATCAGTGCAGAATAGCTGAGCATCATAACGCTGACGTGCATCATCAACCAATTAGACTTCAGCGCGGGGACTAAAGGCGCAGATGCCTGCATTTCTGAAGGAAGAGAGAGGGCAGCAAAGGCGGTAATTGCCATAGCAATTGGTGTAGTTGCCACGCCGACCAAACGACTGCGACTCATACTCTCGGCAATTAGATGAACGGTAGTTATGCCCCAAGCTAGGAAAAATAACGATTCATACAAGTTACTTAAGGGAAAATAACCTGCTTCTAGCCAACGAGCGCCCAATAAAGCAGCAATACATAAATTGGCAACCCAGACTCCCGCGCTTCCTAAAGCGGATAGATAGGGAATTTCTGGAAAAGCGGCTCCTCCCCAGTAAACGAGCATGGTTATAAATAAAACTAAAAAGGAAGTATTGTCTAAGAGGTTTTGAAGCGTTACTAAATTCATAATTTTTTAAGCAAGTTTTTTGAAAAGCAAAGCCAGTCTCGATCGAGCCACATTCGTTATCTATCTATTGTACTAGGGTCTGTTGACTCGTTTTGGCGCGATCGCCTAATTCAGTTATCAGGAGTTCAGTAGTTCAGTAGTTCAATAATAGATATTCTCCCTTCTTCCATACTTCCGACTTCCGTACAGACGCGATATATCGCAACGGCGGGCAAAACCGAGATCGACCCGCCGATTCCGGCGGGTCGCATGCTCGGCTTCGCCTTTTTGCCGTACAACGACAAAAAGCCCGCCTCGTCTCTACCGACTTTTTATTGATATCTCGGTCGCCCTAGCGTTGTAATGTAAATAACTGCTTCATCTTGAGGAATTCCTAAAACCTCGTTTACTTGGTCGTCAAAAAAGCCGCCAATGCCACTTGCACCGAGATTGAGGCGAATAGCTGCTAGATTGAGGCGCTGTCCTAAATGTCCGGCATCCATATGTAAGTAACGATAAACGCGATCGCCATACTTCGCGACGGCTTTTTGTAAATCGGCAGTATGAAAAACGACTGCTGCTGCATCTCTACCTAATTCTTGTCCCAAACACAAAAAATGTAACTCTCGGCGAAAATTTTTGAAGCGAATTTGTCGCAGTTCTTGAGCTTTGGGAGCATAGTAATAACAGCCTTCTTCTAATCCCATCACGCCAGACACTGCCACAAAGGTTTCAATTAAATTTAAATCGAAATAGTCGGGAGAGATATCTAATCCCTGTGCGATGTAATCTTCGGGATGATAAGTAAAGTTAAGCAGTGCTTTTAGTTCTTCGAGAGTCAAATCTTCGCCGCTATAAGCGCGAGTCGAACGTCTTTTGGCGATCGTCGTTTCTAGTCCCGATAACTTCTCATCCCAATCAATCGGATTATTTTGGGTAGAAATTTTTAAACAAAAAGGAAAATTATATTTATCTTCTAAAGAAATTTCCTCGGCTATCTTAGAAGTAGGAGACTCAGCGCTCTCGATTTCTGTGGCTTTGTGAAAATAGGTTAGTAACTCGCCATCGGAAACTTCTTGATATTGCGTCACAATATCGGAAGCTAGGGCAGTTGTTCCTTTCGGTAAATGTTGTTTGATATCTAATAAGTCAGCTAAGGGGATAACTGCGATGACTCCTTCCTGTTCTGGATTGAGATAAAATATTGAGTCCATTGCTCGATCCCTAAAGCCACCAATTAGGTGGGGACGGTAATCGTTTATCGAACTAGCTAGCTCGATATTGCTCAGTAAATGCCCGGTATCTAAGAAAATTCGACGATAGGCGCGATCTTCATAACGCCAAGCAGAACGATAGAAAATAGCAGTTGTAACGATCGCCAGTTGGGTATTTTCTAAAGCTGAGTGCCAAAAACAAGCTTCCTGTAAGTCACTCCAAACTTCATTTGCCCAGAAATGAATTAATGAGTGGCTTTTTGGTTGATAGTTATATAAGCCAGCACTTAAAGCAGGCGTTCCACGAGAAACGAGGTATACTTCTGCTGGATATAAGCCGCCTGCCGAAGGAGCCGCTCTTAAGTAGACCGGAGTCCCCATAGTTTGCAGTTTAGCAGTCAAGCCATAACTATAAAAGAATAATTTTGAAAGTCGCCGCCAATGCTTCGTCGTCGAATTGGCAGAAGTTTCGCTCTCGTCTAATAAGTATGGTTTGAGATCGAAGTTATTGCCAATTTTGTATTCTTTGAAGGGAAATGGCTGATTTGCCCAGTCCAACGCTTTATTTTTAGAAGCGATTGTTTCTGGGTGGTATTTAGTACGCTCGTGATAATGAGTTGCGATCGAGCTTTGTGATTTAGCCATAAAAATAGCTTGTGGTTCGGTGAAGGTGCTGTGACAAGAAGAACAACCTACTATAACAATTTTAATGTTGTTAATTCTGTTTATCTACTTCATCAGCTTTCTCGAACTGCCTAGATCGCAAGTTAGGTAAGTTGATATTAAATATCAAATAGCTAGTAGAAACGCGATATCTTGCGTTTCTACCATAATTCCTGAAATTGCCGATCGCTCGCAGGTTTGTGTTAAAAGATCGCGAAATCCAACCTAAATGCACTTTATTGGGTTATGCCTGACGGCAAACTAGCGCCAATGTTCCCAACCCAACTTACAGATCTACTCCTATTAAATATTATTTAAAAAAACAAAAATTAAGGGTCAATTAAATTATTTTTAGTTTCGATTATTCAATGATATAGATGCTCTAAAATACCCAAAATAGCAGCGATCGCAATAAAAATCATCCTTCCAATAAATACTCCGTATTTATAAAAAGGAAGACAAAAAACTACAGACTTTACCCCATGATGAGAAACTGTGACGCGATCGCAACATTTAAAACAGTATTAATTTTTACAAATTAATATTAATTTTATTATTGGTCAAAATATCCCAAATTAGAATTGCCAAGTTGCATAAATTACATTAACTCTCTTGAATTTCTCTACAAAAACTCTAGGATAACGAGTAGAAGCAAGAGCAAATGAAAATATTATGACGGCTAAGCGTAATTTAATTGTTATTGGCAACGGCATGGTCGGTCACAAATTCTTAGAGTTGATGGTGGCTAAAAAATGCAATGAAGCTTGGAATTTAATTACTTTTTGTGAAGAGGCTCGCGTTGCTTACGATCGCGTTAATTTAAGCAGTTATTTTTCAGGAAAAACGGCTGGCGATCTTTCATTAGTCGAGCCTGGTTTTTATCAAGAAAATAATATTCAAATTTATATTGGCGATCGCGCTATTGCGATTAATCGAGACAAACAAACGATTTCGTCAGGAAATGGATTAGAAATTCCTTACGATAAGGTGGTTATCGCTACGGGTTCGTATCCTTTCGTTCCTCCGATTAAAGGAAAAGATGTTTCGGGAACCTTTGTTTATCGCACGATTGAAGATTTAGAAAAGATTTCTGATTATGCTAAATCCTGTAAAACTGGCGTTGTCGTTGGGGGAGGATTATTAGGATTAGAAGCGGCTAATGCTTTAAAAAATTTGGGTCTGAAAACTCATGTCGTTGAATTTGCACCTCGATTGATGCCCGTACAAATTGACGATGCTGGAGGCATAGTTTTACGAGACAAAATAGAAGCATTAGGAGTCAAAATTCATACCAATAAAAATACGAGCGAAATTGTTAGCAAAGATGGCAAAGTTATTAAAATGACTTTTGCCGATGGAGCGGAATTAGCAACCGATTTAATCGTCTTTTCGGCAGGAATTCGTCCGCGCGACGAACTAGCAAGAAATAGCAATCTTGCGGTTGGCGATCGCGGAGGTATTATTATTGATGAAAACTGTCAAACTTCCGATCCAAATATCTATGCGATCGGCGAATGTGCCCTTTATCAAAATCGAATATATGGATTAGTCGCGCCTGGTTATAAAATGGCAGAAGTTGCTTGCGATCGCTTAAATAATAGCGATGTATCGGAGCAATTTACTGGGGCAGATATGTCTACCAAACTCAAACTTTTAGGCGTAGATGTAGCCAGTTTTGGCGATAATTTTGCTAAAACATCAGGAGCAAAAGAGATTGTTTTTACCAATGCACCGCAAGGAATTTATAAAAAATTAGTTCTTTCCGAAGATAGCAAACAATTATTAGGTGGAATTTTAATCGGCGATGCGTCTGCTTATGGAACGCTATTGCAATTCGTCCAAAATCGCATTACTTTACCGCCTTATCCCGAAGATTTATTGATTCCGCCGCGAGAAGGCAAATCGATAGGAATAGGAATTGAAAGCTTACCCGATACCGCACAAATCTGTTCTTGCAATAACGTTACCAAAGAACAGATTTGTCATGCCATTCGAGAAGACAAATTAACCGACGTTCCTAGCATCAAGAAATGTACAAAAGCGGGAACGGGTTGCGGGGGATGCGTTCCTTTAGTTACAGATTTACTCAAATCCGAACTCAAAAAAGCAGGAATCGAAGTCAACAATCATCTATGCGAACATTTCCCTTATTCGCGTCAAGAACTCTATCATCTGTTGCGGGTAAATCAAATCAAATCCTTCGACCAACTCCTCCATCAATTTGGTCGTGGAATGGGATGTGAAATTTGTAAACCTGCTGTCGCTTCCATGTTAGCTTCGACTTGGAACGAACATATCATGGATACGCCTCATACAGGGTTGCAGGATACAAACGATCGCTTCCTTGCTAACATTCAAAAAGATGGTACTTATTCCGTCGTTCCTAGAGTTCCTGGCGGAGAAATTACCCCAGAAAAACTCATTGCATTAGGACAAATAGCTAAAGATTTCGGACTCTATACTAAGATTACAGGCGGACAGCGCATCGATTTATTTGGGGCGCGAGTAGACCAACTTCCCCTAATTTGGAAGCAATTAGTCGATGCGGGATTTGAATCTGGTCATGCTTACGGGAAAGCATTGCGGACGGTAAAATCTTGTGTCGGAAGTACCTGGTGTCGTTTTGGCGTACAAGATTCGACGGGTTTAGCAATTGAGTTAGAATTACGCTATCGTGGATTGCGATCGCCCCACAAACTCAAATCTGCTGTATCCGGTTGTACCCGCGAGTGTGCGGAAGCGCAAAGTAAAGACTTTGGAATCATCGCCACTGAAAAGGGATGGAATTTATATGTCTGCGGTAACGGTGGGATGAAACCCCAACACGCCGTTTTATTCGCAGCAGATTTAGACAAAGAGACGTTAATTAAATACCTAGATCGATTCTTAGTCTTCTATATTCGCACGGCAGACCGTTTAGAACGTACTGCGACTTGGTTTAACAAGTTAGAAGGCGGTATCGATTATTTACGTCAGGTCATTATCGAGGATTCGTTGGGGATTTGTGAAGATTTGGAAGCACAAATGCAACATTTAGTCGATACTTATCAATGCGAGTGGAAAACTGCGATTCAAGACCAAGAAAAACTCAAGCGTTTTCGTCATTTTATCAACTCAGATCAACCCGATCCCAGTTTGATGTATGTTGAGGAACGGGAGCAAAAACGTCCCGCCACCGAAGCTGAAAAAGAAAAGATTGGTGTTGCCGAATTTAGATAATATCTCGCCCCAACCCCCCGACTTCGGGGGGCACAAAGGTAACCAGACTTCAAAGTCCCCCAAGTTTGGGGGATTTAGGGGGCAAACAAAAAACTGTAATTCTGGGGATTCATGCTTCTATTAGGCAACGTCCCTTAATACCTTCAGTACAAAGTATAAAACCCAACAAGGAAAAAATCATGGTTCAAAGCTTGCCCGTTTGCGATACCGTTACTCAATGGATTTATGTTTGTTCGCTATCCGATATTCAACCCAATACGGGCGTTTGTGCCTTAATTAACGGTCAACAAATGGCTATTTTCCGCGTTGGTTACGAAGAGGAAGTTTATGCGATTAGTAATTACGATCCTTTTAGTAAAGCGTATGTCCTATCAAGGGGGATTATCGGCGATCGCAAAGGCATTCTCAAAGTCGCTTCCCCGATTTACAAACAAAATTTTAGCTTAGTTACCGGAAAATGTTTGGACGATAATTCGGTTAGAATTCCAACTTATCCCGTTCGCATCGTTGAAGGAACGGTTCAAGTTGGAATCGAATAGACTGCTTGCTTTTATTTGGGGAAGGGGTAACGGGGAAAACTTCCATTTATCTTTTCCCACTCACCAGTCATCCATTACCAAGGACTGCCAATAGTAGTAAAAGCTGACCAGTAGAAGGGATGGGTTAAATCTTCATCAGCAACTGTATCTCCTGCGGGTAAGGGGACTGTTCCTCTCGTACCGACAATTTCGTTACCTTGCTTTTTCAACTGCCCTTCAATCATCGCGACTTGTGCCGATCGCAAGGCTTCTGCTTTAATGGGAGCGGTGGTTAATTGGCGATAAAATTCGCTCATCAATCCTAGAGTTCCCGTATCGCCTACGTACCAAAGCGATGCGATCGCGGTTTTTACTCCCGCTTGTACGGCTAATCCTGCAAAACCTAATTCGGCATTGCGATCGCCATAAGCAGAACGACAAGCAGATATCACTAATAAATCTACAGTAGGATTGCTTAATCCTAACTCTCGCAGTTCGTTTAAACCGATTTTGCGATCGTAGAGTTGGATATAACTTTTAGATAGTTCTCCTGGCTGGAAATCGGCGTGGGTTGCTAGGTGAATAATCGGATAAGGATTATCGTTGCGGTTTTCAACGAGATTTTGTAAGGTAAATTCCTTATCTAAAACATAAGTTCCCTTGCGAATATCTCGTGCGATGAGAGGGACTTCAATTTCGACGGCGGGTAAGTTGGATTGATTCTGGTTAGTCTCGAATTGAGAAGCCCCAAATGCTAAAACCGGAGATTCTTTAATGTTGCGATAGCGGTAATCGATTAAATTTAAACTGGGGGCGTAACCCGTGCTATATTTTTGGGCGACGTATTGTTTGCCATCGTGCAAAGCGGCTAAAGGTAGCAATCGCAATCCGTCGGGCATGATAAAGAGATAGTTTTGGATGCCTCTAGCTTGTAGTTCGGCTTCTAGGGGAGCGAGCAACCAACGATACAATTGTTGAGAGGGTTCGAGGTAATTATCTTGCAAATTAGAAACGCGATTGTAGAAGCGATTGGCAGTTTGCAAGACTAATTCGCGATTTGCTTCGGGAATTCTCACTCTGATGGGTTCGCCTTCGGCAGTAATGGCTAACAATTCGAGTTCGTCCGTACCGGAAGGGGGAATCGAGATGGATGGTTGGGCCTTGTCTTGTGGTAGGGCGAGGAATCCCTCATATTCGTTGGTTAGACTTATTTCGCGCTGTGCAAAGTCTTTGGGAACGGAAATAGCAGCCGGATTGAAACTGACATAAATTAAAGCAGGTTTTACGGCGGCTTCTTGTTCGATTGTTCTGAGAATTTCCCGTGCTTGGTCGAGGGTAGAAATGGGAATGACGGGTGGGGGAACGGTAGCGGCGAGTTGCGTGGGCGGAGAGGACTGAAATTGTCCTGGGTCGCTATTGTTTTGGGTAGCTTCTTCGAGTAGGGTTTCTTTGACGTTATCCGATGGTTGTTGCGGTTCTTCGGGGGGAGTTGGTTGCGGTTCTTCGGGGGGAGTTGGCGGTTGAATGCCAGAAAGAATCGCAATGCCGCCTTCAATTTCATTAAAACGGAAAGAACCGGACGCGATCGCGTTTTCGCCTCTGGTAATTTCCCCTGCCGTTCCGTTGAGTTGGGCATCTCCTATGGTAAAAGGCGTTATCCCATTTCCGCCGTGGTTGATGGTAATATTGCCGCCGTTAATCGCAGAAATACTTGCTCTTTGTCCGTTTTGAGCGGTAAATGTATCGGTTGCTCGGAAAAAGCGCTCGGTTGTGATGGTTACGTCTCCTCCACGACCATCGATCCCTCCTTCGGTATTAATGGTACTCAGAACGATATCGTTCCTGGCATCTAGGGTAACGTTGCCCCCATCGCCACTGGAACTCGTATTAAGATTTCTTGTATTAATGCCGCCTTCTGTACTAGTTATGGTAACGCCTCTAGCATTAATATTATTGGTATTAATGTCGCCGCCTGCCGAGATCCTTACGTCTCCCAACGGTTGTCCCGTTTCTCCGATACTGCCCGCGTTAACTATTCCTCCGCCAGCATCGATAGTCACGTCGGGTCTGGGGATTTCTACCGTGTTATTTCTTGCTTCAAAAACATATCTTCCTAGCTGACTGGCGTTCAAACTGCGGTTAACTAAACCAGTATTGACATTCCCATCTAAAAATGCGCCGTTAACTGCCGAACCGGGAATCTCGAAGAAAGTGCCGGGTTGACCCGTTCCGTTGGAGTATCCTACTCGTGCCGAGGAACCACCTAAACCATTCGTGCCGCCGCTAGCATCTCCCGTTTCCCATTGAATGCGATCGTAGTTGAACTCGATATCAAAATTGTTTGCCCCCGTATCCGAGCGATCGATCAGGACGACTTGAAAGCTATTTGTTTTATCTACCTTTTGGCTAAAGTAGCCAACATTTCGCCAAGTTACCCCAAAAGCTGCCCGTCCGTCTGCCGTTCCCGTGCCATAGCTTGTTACTCCTGAAGCTGGATTGCGGGTATCTATATCGGCAAAGAAGGGGGCAACGATTAATCGTTGCGTGCGGGTTAGATTGAAAGGCGTGAATTCGGATAATCGCTGGTCAAAGGTAACGTTGCCATTATTGTTGACGTAGAGGCGATTGAACTCTCGACCAAAAAAGCCGACTCTAAAGCCAATGGGCACTAAATCGGTCGAGCCGTCATCGTTGCGGGCTAGTATATTACTATTGAATCCGGGTCGGATTCTATCGCTAGTAATTTCATTTTCGGGTTGTTCGGGAACGAGTTGTGAAAAGATGCGCTGCTCGTTTGGAACTGTTGCGATCGCGTTGGTTGCTTTAATATCTGGGACGGTAACATTCCCGCCATTAGAAAGAATAGTTAAACTTGGCAGGGAAGGAACGAGTAAATTAATCGTGCCTGGGGTAAAAGTAATATTATCTCCCGAAGCAATAAAACTGGTGGAACCGCCAGTAATATTAAAGGCGTTGTTTGCCGTGTAAGTTTGCTGATTGGCGTTATAGGTTCTACCTGTAAAGGTAATCGCTGTTGTCGCATTCAGATTAGTCGCGCCGCTAACGCCTGCGGTTGTAGGACTGCCGATATCGTTAATCGCGATCGTATTAGCGCTAATATTGAGACTGCTTAGGGGAGTAGTCGTCCCAATGGGATCGAGTATGACAACGCTACCCGTTCCGACTTGTAGGGTGAGGGGTTGTCTTCCGTCAATCGTGCCAGCAATCCCAATATTCCCTTCCCTTGCGCCTGTACTTAAAGTAGTCGCTTGCCTTAATAATATCCGCTCTCTACTGTTGAGAATAATATCTCCGCCGTTGCCAGTTTGCGCGCTGGTTGTAATATTTCCTGCATTAATATTTCTTGCCGCAGTAAAGTTAACCGTTCCTCCATTACTTGCTTGCGAGGAAGCATTGGTTTCTCCCGCTACAGTAATCGAACCGCGATCGCTTCTGAGGGCGATCGCGCCTGCTTGACCCGTTCGCGACGATGAATCGACGGTCCCCGTCCTAATATTTCCCCCAGCCGTCAGGCGAATATTGCCGCCATTGCCCGCAATCCGACTATTGCTAAAAACGCCGGCTGCTGTCGTAATACTCCCGCCTGCATCGATCGTAATATTTCCGCCTCTTCCTTCAGCTTCGCTGGCAATGCTGCGGTTGTTGGGGTTATTAGGATCGGGAGCGGGATTTCCTGCTTCCGTAAAGGAAGCAGTAGCATTGAACGAACCCGTAGTTCTGATGTTAATATTGCCGCCATTGCCGTCGCCTAGATTGCGCGTACTAATCCTACCAACGGCGATCGAACTCGGCGCTAGGGTATTGCCAATGGTTATGTTCCCAGAACCTGCCGAACCATCGCTGCGAGCATTTAAACTTCCTGCAACCGATAGCCTGTCGGGGGTGTTAATAGTTATCGACCTGCCGAGAATGGTATTTTCATTCGCATCCAATCCATTAATCGCGATCGCGCCGTTAGTCGCTCTAAGACTGACATCGCCACCAGGATCGCCATTTCCATCAGGTTTAGTATCGATCGATCCCACGGTTAAACGCGCTCCAGAAATGGTAACATCTCTATTTCGAGTCGCGATCGCATCTCCCGCATTCATCAAAAATGCACCCGCACCACTGCTATCTGCATCGGCTCTAAAGCTAATAGAATCGCCGAATAAAAACAGCCTATTATCGCTAAGATCGGCGATGGAAATGTTGTTATTGGCTTCTAGAACGACATTCCCTCGCGTACTTTCCAACATTTCCTCGGAGATGGTAAAGGTTGCTCCCGGACTTTCTCCTGCCAAAATTTGACCGTCGCTGATGGCAGAATCGTTTTGTCCTTCCATCCCATCGACCACTATGATGTTTTCTGGGTCGAGGAGTAAGGTTCCAGGATTGCCATTTTGGGCGCTAACATCGACATTTCCGCGATAAATCAGCTGATCTTTGCCAGAAACTTCAACAAATCCCCCATTGCCTGAATTTTCTCCGCCGCGAGCTAGAATATTGCCGCCGAAAGCTGTAGTTTTTTCCGCCCAGGCGATCGCGCGTCCGCCCCTACCATTTTCAATGGCATCGACTCGAATAGTAGAGTTTTTATCGATAACGGTTACTTCTGCCCTGGGAATCGTTCCTTGTCCCTTATAATCACCGCCGATTAAAACCGTACCGCCGCCTGTTTGACCGGAAGCATTAATATTTGCGTCAATAATGCCTACGCGATCGCCCAACAGATTAATCTCTCCTCCCGTTCCTTGAGGATTAGACGCATCAACGGTTCCCGATATAACGGTCGTGCCTGGGTCGGTAGGAATGGTCGTTCCCGATTCGGTTAACTTAACTTCCTGCGCTGAAGTGACTTGTAACCCCGTCTCAACATCGCTTCCCGTTAAAAGAGTGGGTAAATCTAACCCCCGTACCCGAACCGATTCTCCCGATGCTTTTTTAGGAAGTTCGACTTCTAAGCTAAGCAATTGTCCTTCTTGAGAGAGACGAACTCGACTCGTCCCTGGGACTACGATCGCTGAAACATTGCCCCCAGGCGCTTTCAGCGTTCCGGTATTAACAACCGTTCCGCCCAAAAGAGATAGATTCTGTCCTGGATTAACCGCTAAGTCACCTGCATTAATAATTGCTCCGGCTGGGTCGGCATGAAATTGAAAGCCGTTAGGATTGCCGACTAAATTGGCATAATCATTCGTCCCGATCGCCTCAAACCATCCTCCCTCAAATCCGATTCCCGTCGCAGTCGTGGCGGTAAAATCTGCCGGAACGTTTAAACTCGCTCCCGTTCCGAAGACGATTCCGGCTGGGTTCATCAAGAATAAGTTGGAGTTGCCGCCCACTACTTCGATCCCGCCGTTAATCATCGAAGGATTGCCACCCGTAATGCGAGACAAGATATTTTGAATCGATGGATTGGATAAGAAGGTGGCGATTTGGTCGGCGCTCAAGCCAAACTCTTGAAAGCTGTGGAAAAGGTTGCGTCCGTCTCCTGAAAGGGTTCCCCCATCGATGACGAAGCGATCGCCTTTTGGCGTTACGACGGTCATCGTCCCATCTGCGGCAGGAATAATTTGTTGTGCCGAGGCAACTTGCACCTGCATGGCTTCAAAAATAGGCAATAGCGCGAATAACAGGCTAATTTTTGGGAGCGTCCGGTTTTTTCTCATAGGGATCGGGTTTTGGCTGTATGCAATGATACTTTAACTCCTGTTTATAACATTTCTGCTGAGTTGAAACAAAATTGTTGTTAAAGATAATCAAAACTTTTAGCGATCGCGCTCGTCTTTTTAAAATCTCTATCAATCGCTCCTTTTTGTCTAATTTTTTTTCTGAAAAAATCAAATTTTTTTAACGAGGTTGACAGGGGTTTGGCGATTTGATACTTTTTGTATTATGGTTGCCCTTTGATATTATGGGAATTTTATATTTTATTCGAGCTAACTTATCGCTGTAATCCCTAATTTCTCGTAAAAAAGCTTTCTCAAACTGAATCACAAGCCTCGCGATCGCGCTTGCACGTTAAATTTGTTTTTTAGGCAGAACGAGGAGCAATACAAAAATACTCTTGACAATTGGGTGAATGGGGAATCGGGAAAACTTGCATCAGGATAAACCTGAAAAAATCCTAGTATCCCGATATCCCAGTGTCCCAATCACCAGTCACCAGTCCCCTTCCCTTTTACTAAAAATATTTAGCCACAGCTTGTACGTCCTTATCGCCGCGTCCCGAACAATTAATAACAATCCTCGGACTGCCTTCTAATTGAGGACAAAGCATTTCCAAATAGGCAAACGCATGAGCCGTTTCCAGAGCGGGAATAATGCCTTCTAACTTAGAAACCCTCTCAAACGCATCCAGCGCTTCTCGGTCGGTAACGCTGTAATATTGAGCGCGATCGCTATCTTTGAGATAACTGTGTTCTGGCCCAACGCCAGGATAATCCAATCCAGCGCTAATCGAATGTGCTTCTAAAACTTGCCCTTCGGTATCTTGCAGTAAATAACTCATTGCTCCGTGCAAAACCCCAGGACGACCATACGTTAGAGTAGCAGCGTGTTTTCCCGTATCTACTCCTTCTCCTGCGGCTTCTATGCCAATTAATTGCACCGAAGGCTCATTGACAAACTCATAAAACAGTCCCATCGCATTGGAACCGCCACCAACACAAGCTAAAAGGATATCGGGCAAACCATTCCATTTTTCGAGTGCTTGAGCGCGGGTTTCTTGTCCGATAATGGCATGAAAATCTCTTACCATCATCGGATAGGGATGCGGCCCCGCTACCGAACCAAGGATGTAATGAGTGGTTTCGACATTGGTGACCCAATCTCGAATTGCTTCGCTAGTAGCATCTTTAAGGGTTCCGGTTCCTGCTTCAACGGGGGAAACCGTTGCGCCTAATAATTTCATGCGAAAGACATTTAACTTCTGCCTTTCCATGTCCTGTACGCCCATATAGATGACGCATTCCAACCCAAAACGAGCGCAAACTGTTGCTGTTGCAACTCCATGTTGTCCTGCACCCGTTTCAGCAATGATGCGCTTTTTGCCCATGCGTTTGGCGAGTAATACTTGA
>JAAUUT010000235.1 GCA_012031035.1 Candidatus Altimarinota bacterium
GTGAAGCACGAGTCCGTAAACGTCGCCCGAAAGCTTATCCTTTAATGACGAAACCTCGGCACGAATTCCGCTCATCAATGGCAAACTGCTTAAACCACAAGCTTTTTCGCTTTTCTTAGTGCCATTCAGATAAAGCCATTACTTGGATTATTAACGCCTACAATCGTTTTCCTCTTCCTAAATTCTGGGGAACCGGAAAACGAGCTTCTGCCGATGGGACGAAGTGGGATATTTACGAACAAAATTTATTGGCAGAATATCACATCAGATATGGGGGCTATGGAGGCATTGGTTACTATCATGTTTCTGATACTTACATTGCTTTATTTAGTCACTTTATCCCTTGCGGGGTGTGGGAAGCCGTTTATATTCTTGATGGGTTATTAAATAATCAATCCGAGATTCAACCGGATATTATTCATGCTGATACTCAAGGACAAAGCACCCCTGTATTTGGGTTAGCTTATTTGTTAGGAATTAATTTGATGCCTCGGATTCGCAACTGGCAGGATTTAACGCTATGTCGTCCAAGTGAAGAATCTCGCGATCTCCATATTGATGGACTATTTTCTGATGTGGTGGATTGGAATTTAATTGAAACTCACTTACCAGATATGTTAAGAGTTGCTCTCTCAATAAAAGCTGGAAAATTTACCGCTTCAACTATTTTAAGAAAATTAGGAACTTACAGTCGGCATAATCGACTTTATCAAGCCTTTTCTGAGTTAGGGCGAGTAATTCGGACGGGTTTCTTATTGGAATATTTGTCGAATGAAGAGTTACGCACTATGATTCAAGCTGCTATGAATAAAAGTGAGTCTTTTAATGGTTTTACTAAATGGGTCAGTTTTGGCGGTTCTGGAGTAATTGCAACTAATAATCGCGATGAACAGCGCAAAATGATTAAGTATAACCATTTGGTGTCAAATTGTTTAATTTTTTATAACGTTTTTGAGATGACGAGAATTTTGCAGGAGTTAATTTCTTCTGGAATTGCTAACGAGAGTACTAAATCAGCACAATCCCTTACCAGCTAACCTCGCGTAACGCCTTACCTACCAGCAACAAGCTCCCCGACCCATACCTCGATAATTGCGACCTCTCCAGAGGGGGATGCCGTTGTTGTCTCTGAGCTTTAGTACCTTGCCTCCGTCCCGAACTTCGGCAGCAATAATGGTAGGACTCCCTGAAAAGTTAATGCGAGAACCCGTCACCTCAACTTCATCGCCATTTTAAATGGGGAAGTCTTGGCGAGCGAGATACCAAGCAGGGCCGAGATGCACGGAGATGGTTTGGTTTTCAGTTTTGACTAATAGTTGCATCCCTTGGGACATCCCTCTCCCTGGCGTGAAGGTATTCGTACCGACTACTCGACCGCGAATCGTCTCAATAGTGTTAGGATCGTACATTCTGTTGTATTGGCTGCTGCGTCCAGTCCGCATTTGTCCCGGATATTGAGCCATCCAATGGTCTTGCTGCCAGGTGCGATCGGCTAGTGCTTCGCTGGCAGTTAGGGTGAGGAGTGCTAAGCTAGCGACAGCCGTAACGAGTAATGTTTTGCGTTTCATATTTCGGCCTCCTGTTGAGCGACCGATCCTTATATTTCTAGTCTAGAGTCTCCAGTTAGTGGAGGTTCAAGAGAGTGAAATAAAAGTTTAGAGTGAGAAGATGAGGCTTGTCTCGATGTCTGCGGCGATCGCAACTCGGTGCGATTTTGCCAGAGAATGAAAGCAGCCATAAATAAAAGAAAATAGCCAAAGGCTTTTTGTAGGTGCTTGGCGCGAACGAACCTCACTAAATAAGCTCCCGCAGCAATACCAAAACTTACTGCCACCATAAAAGAAATCATCAACGGCCAATCCAACGCCACATGCCCAAAGTACCCCAGAAATCCAGCGACGGAATTAAGAAAAATGACTAACAAAGAAGTTCCGATCGCCTGTTTCATCGGAACTTTCGCCAGCAAGACTAGCGCGGGTACGATGGCAAATCCGCCCCCTACTCCTACTAACCCCGTCAGTACGCCTACGCCAATGCCTTCACTCAGCAACCACAGCCAGCAGTATTTACAGACGGGTTTGGGATAAAGGGTTAGATTGACTCCTTGGGTTGGCGGAATCGATTCAGCGGTTGTTTTATTGCGAAGCATGAAAATTGCTGCTAGCAGCATCATCGTTGCAAAAAGCAACATTTGCAGAGTGCCGGTAATAAAGGGAAGCGTGGCAAGGCGTGCCCCCGCGTAAGCTCCCACCATCGTTGATAAGCCAAACATCGCCGCCGTTTTAAATTGGACGTTGCCGAGTTTCCAATGGGGAATGACTCCCAGTAAACTGACAGTACCTACGACGGCTAAACTGGTTGCGATCGCCGATTTGGGCGGCATTCCCATAACATAGACTAAGGTGGGAACTGCTAGAATCGAACCACCACCGCCGATTAAGCCGAGGCTAATTCCAATGGCTACTGCTATAATGTAACCAAAAATCCAGGCGAGCGCAGAAATTTCCATGAATATCTTACTCTCCATCAAGCGAGCGAGTTGGTTTGAGCGGTAGTGATATTTTGCTTGACTTTATCCGACAGCAGAAGTCGCTAAACGACCGCACAACTCGTTAGCTGGAACGGCTTCCATTATTTTCTGGGGATCGGGTAGGTTTAGGTCGCCCATAAATTCAATGAAGCCATCGCGAGTTCGCCCAACAAAGCGGGGATTCCACTGCTTTTCTTCTCCAATGGTCGAGACAGTATGACCTCGGTAGTCGTGAGCGGGATAAACTAAGGTTTCATCCGGGAAGGTAAACAAACGCTGCGTTACCGAATCGTAAAGGGTTCCCGCATCGCCACTTTGAAAATCTGTGCGACCGCATCCTCGAACGAATAAAGCATCTCCCGTCAATACGCGATCGCGATTAACGAGATAGGCATTATGGCTATCGGTGTGTCCTGGCGTTGCGATCGCTTTAATGGTTATCGTTCCTAGTTTCAACGTTTCTCCATCGCCAAAATGGAGATCCGCACAGGCAGCTTGCGCGTTTTCGGGAACAATTCCCAAACAACCCGTCATCTGACGCAATCGAGCGGTTCCTGTAATGTGGTCGGCGTGAATGTGCGTTTCTAAACAGTAACGCAAATTTAGTCCCAATTCCTTCAGTAATTTCAGGTCGCGATCGACTTGTTCTAATACCGGATCGACGAGAATTGCTTCTTTGGTGTCGAGATCGGCAATCAAATAAGTGTAAGTGCTAGTTTCAGCATCAAATAATTGACGGAATAACATTTTTCTCTCCTCCAACGTTAGCGATCGGCGATGGGGAAAGCGATTTGCTAGTTTCCCTTTACCGTTAACGAGCTTGCATTTGAGAATACTTTTCTACATAGTTTTTAAAAAACTCTTTCGCTTGTGGATGGGCACTACAATCAAAACCAATTCGCTCGGCTTGCTCGAATGCTTGTTCTGGTGACATTCCTTGTCGCGTTGCTACATACATCAATGCCATTGCTCCAGCACGCAGAGCAGCAGCGCAGTGGACTAGGGCGGGTTTGGGAATTTCATCAATTGTTGCGAGTACCTTGGTTGTCAGTTCCTCAGTCAATTCCTCAATCTTGGCAACTGGAAGGTGAAAATAATGCAGTCCCAATGATTCTGCCTGTTGTTGCTCGTCGCTCCAGAAAGTCTCTTCAGTAGGCGATCGCAGGTTAAAAACTGACTTCAAACCTTCTTGTGATGCCTGTTGTAACTGTTCTGGCGTTATCTGTCCTGCTACAGTTAGTTCGTCGTTAATCTTTTTAACATTTTCCATTAGTCCTTTCTCCTCCGACTGAACTAGCTTTACCTAAACTATATATAAAAAACATGAGGAATTTGTGAGGCAGCGAACATCAATCGCAATAACCAAAAGATCCAGTTGCGAGCATTTCCCGCTCGCTAATTATGACTAAATTTGTTTGTGAAATAGGTAACCGTTCAGGGGGATAGGAGAGCGATCGTTAAAAATTCCCTCGAAAATCTGATAAATTAAGTGACATGGAACCGAAGCGCCTGAATCACTTAGAGCAGATCCCCCAGGA
>JAAUUT010000112.1 GCA_012031035.1 Candidatus Altimarinota bacterium
TTCTTCAGAGAAATTCCCTCATGCGATTGCATGAGAGAATTTTAACTACAAATAGCTCAATGGATTGCTGTGACTTCTCTCGAAAACCTTTTATTAATAAGAAATACCGGAGAATGACAGAAGAGGGATAAAGCGCGAGTAGAGTTGATAGAGTCTTTCTGCAATAAAAATCTTGGCTTTAGCGATCGCGTCAGGCTGGCTTTCTACACCAATTACAGCGCTAATATTTGCTTTAATTGCCCGCGTTTTGATGGTTCTTTGCCACTTTAAAAACGGAATTTCCATCGCGTAGGACATTTCTTTGGTTGCTTGTTCCCAAGGTACTATCTCTACACCAGAATTTCTTAGTCTAGATTCTAACAATTCTCGAAAACACAAAATCTTGGCATTTTTATATCCCTTTGGCAATGGTTTAAACGTTACTTTTAATTGTTTTGCCATTGCTTTTGGCTCGATAATCGGTGACTTGAAACCTATCATCGATTGGTTGCAAAAACCGCCAATGACGCGACCAATGGTTTGCAAACTCAAATCGCGATCGCCAATCGTACTACTGTCATCGATCGTATTGCCATTCGCTTTCTCTAAAAAAGCCAAAATTTCTGTTTTGCGTTGGGCTAGTTCTGCTTGTAGCGTTGGGGTGATCGCGCCTTTGGGAGCGTTAATCCGCAGTTTGCCGCTATCTGTCCACAATTGAACGCCTTGTCGGTCGAGGTTTTCTAAAAGATCGCTTACTTTCATCGCTTTACTATCTCCTTATCAAGATTAAATTTCAAAGATTTCTGACTCAGAAGCGGCTATCTCTTTGGTTAAATACTGGGACAGCGATTCGATCGTCGGATAATGAACCAGTAAGATTGGTGTTAGATCGATGCCTAAAAATTGCTTTCCAGCACTAGCAATCCCAATCGCCAGCACTGAATCTAAACCGTAGCTGTCGAAAGGTAAACGGGGATCGATTTTGTCGGGGTTGACTCCTAACTCATTAGCAATGCGATCGACCAACCAAGCTTGAATATCGACTGATGTTAACAACTTAGGGGCAGATTGTTCTATTGATGGCTCGATTTGAGCCTGCGTCTGGGATTGTTTCTTTAGGAGTTCTCGCAGTCTGGGTAGTAACCTTAATTCTTCTGGCGAAAGTTCTCCGGTCATTTCTAATTGCGCGATCGCGCGATCGATGTCTGCATGACCGTTATTTTGAGTTATCGGCTCAATTTTCCCGTTTTTGGAGGTGCTAGGCTCATACCAATAGCGTTTTCGCTGCCAGGGATACGTTGGCAGGGGCAGGCGTTGACGCGAGTAGTCGCGATCGAAACCCAACCAGTTAACTTTTGCTCCCCGTACATAAAGTTGAGCCAAGCTTTCAAGAAGCAGTTGCCAATCAGTTTGTTCGGAATGCAAGCTAGGAAGCCATTGCATTGAAGCGGAATTTTCCACAAAAAGGGTGGGTTTGGGACTAATTTCCACCAATACGTCGTATCCTTGCCGCGCTAGCGTATCCAGGCAAGTTTCCAAGCTTGCGGGTTGTTGTCCGTAACGATACCAATAATCGGGAGTGGCTATTTCGGCAGTAGCTAGTTCGCCGGTAAACTGGGAAATTAGGGAAAGTTGGGGCTGGGAATAAGTAATCTCTTCTTGTGACTGGGTTGGCAAGCATCGCCCAACTACCAGCTTTAAAGCGGCTTCGAGGCTCAATACCCCCGCCGCGCAAGCAGCAACATATTCTCCAACGCCGTAACCTGCGACGGCAGTCGGTTCGATTCCCCAGGATTTCCACAAGACAAAGAGCGCGTATTCGAGAGCAAATAAAGCCGATTGACAGTAAATTGCTTCTTTGAGTAGAGAACTTGTTTGTGTAGAAGGATAGAGAACTTCTAAAAGAGATTCTTTGAGATAAGGGCGTAGGAGTTCGTCGCAGCGAGCGATCGCAGAGCGAAATGTCAGTGCTTGTTCGTAGAGATGGCATCCCATTCTGATGTACTCGCAGCCTGTATCGGGGAAAAGGAAGGCAATTTTAGGCGGTGTTGTTGCCTCTTTTTGGTACAATCCCGTTACTGCTTGTCCCGTCCTGAAGGCTGCTAATTTATCGCCGAGTTCCACCGTCGAAGCGGCAATAATGCTCAACCGCTTTTGAAAGTGCGATCGCCCAGCATTGGCACTAAAGCAAACGTCGCCTAACGCTAAGTCGGGATTAGTCATTAAATGTTTCTCGAACTTTTCGGCTAACTCAACCAGTGCCGCTTCGGTTTTCGCTGATAGTGCCAGTACGTGCAGGGGGCGATCCACCGCTGTTTGCCTCGGCATGGAAGCAGGCGCTTCTTCCAAAACGACGTGAGCATTAGTACCGCTAAAGCCAAAGGCACTAACCCCCGCCATCCGTCGCTTTTCTTTTGTCAACCATGGTTGACTTTTGGTGGGCACTGTTATCGGCAATTCGTCCCAGTTGACGTAAGGATTGAGCCGCTTAACGTGCAGGTGCGGCGGAATTTCTCCGTGTTGCATTGCCAGCACTACTTTCATCAAACTGGCAATTCCCGAAGCGGCTTCCAAATGACCGATGTTGGTTTTCACCGTACCAATTGTTAACGGTCGGTCTGGCGATCGCCCTTTGCCAAATACGGCTTCTAAAGCGCTTACTTCAATCGGTTCGCCCCCGGCGGCTGTTCCCGTGCCTTGAACTTCTATATAGTCAATTTGGTTCGGTTCGACACCGCCCATTTCTAGGGCTTGGCGAATAACTGCTTGCTGCGAGGGGCCGTGGGGCGCGATTAAGCTGCTGCTGCGCCCGTTGTGGTTGACTGCCGAGCCGCGAATGACTGCTAAGATATTATCTTTGTCAGCGATCGCATCGGAAAGACGTTTTAGGACGACCATGCCGCACCCTTCGCCTTTAACGAAGCCATTGGCATCAGCATCAAAGGTTTTGCAGCGACCGTCGGGATTGAGCATATGCGTCCGCGACAGGGCAATACTGGTGTGCGGCACGAGATTTAAGCAGACTCCGCCTGCGAGGGCGCGATCGCACTCTCGCAAGCGCAAGCTCTGACAAGCTAAATGAACGGTTATGAGCGAGGAAGAGCAAGACGTATCGATGACCATGCTCGGCCCTTTCAGCCCGAAAAAGTAGGACAAGCGCCCAGCAGCGACGCTCAAAGAAGTGCCCGCAGCACAAAAAGCATCGATTTGCGTTGGGTCGCCGTCTTTGGCGATCGCTTTGCTGTAATCATTGATATAGATCCCAACAAACACTCCCGTAGCGCTGTTAGACAACTGCTGCGGCGACTGAGCGCTATTTTCGATCGCCTCCCAACTCACTTCTAACAAAAGCCGTTGCTGGGGGTCCATACTTTTGGCTTCCCGCGCCGAGATCCCAAAAAACTCAGCATCAAAACCATCGACTCGATCTAAAAAACCTCCTTCGCGAGTACAAATTTTGCCCAATGCGTCAGGGTCGCGATCGTAGTATTCTCGATTATCCCAGCGTTCTAAAGGAACCTCGGCGATCGCATCTATGCCATCGCGCAACATCCGCCAGTATGCTTCTGGGTCGTTAGCGCCGCCAGGAAAGCGACAGCCCATACCAACAATCGCGATTGGTTCCCGGCGGGCATATTCGACAGCATCGAGCTTGGCTTGCATATCTTCCAACGCTTTCAAGGCGCGTTTGATCGGAGATACAGACTTTTCTTGTTCCGAATGGGTCATGTTTTCAGTACCTCATGCTGTCCAATTTGTCAAGTAGCAATGCTTCTGCCTCGCTGTCCGATAAAAAATCGAGATCTGAGTTAGTCACTTCCTCCTGCGATTCGTCTTCGGCTTGGGTCGAAGCATTCAAGCCGAGCAGTTCTGTTGCTAAATAATCTCCCAGCGCTTCCACCGTTGGATAGTCATAGGCTAAAGTTGCCGGAATGGTGCGCCCCAGACTTGTTTGCAGATGATTGCGTAATTCCATTGCCATCAGCGAATCCATGCCAATGTCAGACAAACTTTGCTCTAAATTGATTTGTTCGGGAGCTAAACCCATTACTTTAGCTACCAAGCTGCGAACGCGAGCGATGATTAAAGTTCGGCGATCGCCAACCGGGGTGGTTTCTAATTCTTTGAAAAAGTCGTTTTGCTTCTCTGCTGCGGTCGATGGAGCAGTTTTGGTAAGCAATTCGAGGAATGGTGGGATCTGACCTGGCCCGAATAACTGAGAGAACTTAGACCAGTCTGCGGACAACACGCCTACCTGAGCCGCGTCCCTTGCCAGCAAATTTTCTAAGACTTGCAATCCCTGCTCTGGTTGTATGGACTTGATGCCGCGATCGCCCATTCTTGCGCGGTCTTGACTGCCAAGGCTCGCAGCCATTCCTACGCTGTCCCAAGGCCCCCAGTTGACGCTCAAACCGGGCAATCCTAACCCTTGGCGATAATGGGCTAAGGCATCCATAAAGGCATTGGCGGCAGCGTAATTGCCTTGACCGGGCGAGCCGAGCAATACAGCAGTCGAGGAAAACATAACAAAGAAATCCAAGGAAATTTTCTCGGTTAGCTCGTGCAAAATCCAGGTTCCCTTGACCTTTGCCGCCATCACCCGCTCGAAAGACTCCCAGTTCTGCTGTAGCAAAATGCCATCGTCGAGAGCGCCAGCAGCGTGAACGATCCCGCGCAGAGGCGGCAAAACTGCTTCAATCTTTTCTAACAACTCAACCATTTCCCGATCCTGGGACACGTCAACTTGCGCCACCAGAACCTTAGCGCCGAGTTGATGCAAGCGGTCTAAAGTTTCCTGCGCCTCCTTTGAAGGAGATCTGCGTCCGGTCATTACCAAAGATTGCGCCCCGCGATCGACCATCCACTGAGCTACTTGCAAACCTAACGCTCCCAAACCGCCTGCAATCAAATACGTGCCGTCCTCAAAGAAAGATAGTTTTGTCGCTGTCTGTTCTCGACTTCTAGCCAGCCGAGCAACGTAGCGCTGTCCTTGCCTAAAGGCGATCTGGTCTTCTCCCTGAGAGTCGGCAAATTCTGCTAGCAAAGTTGTTGCTGCATCCGATTGCACTTCGTCAGCTTCAGGCGCTAAATCGATCCCGCCTCCCCAGAATTCTCGATGCTCTGAAGCGATGACTTTTCCCAATCCCCACAGAGTAGCTTGCGCTACTCCTGGCAGCGACGAATCAACGGATACTGCCCCTTGAGTGATTAACCACAAGCGAGGGAAAAACGCCCGACTCTGGCTGACGATTGCTTGCACCAGATGTAAAGCACTGCCACAACCGAGAACCTGCGATCGCTCTAGTGCGGATGGGGTTAACTCTGTTGCCAAGGGAGCATCTAAAGTCCATAGATGGACGACTCCCCTTAACGGCGGCTTTTTCAATTCTGATATTTCTTGAAACAACCGCAGGAAGTCTTCGGGACAAAGGGGATTGAGTTGCCAAATATCGGGGGCTTTGGCTTGGTAGTCTTCGCCCGCATAAACCAGCAAGCAATCGCGATCGTGCGCCTGCAACAGACGGGCAAGGGACTGTCCGATCCCCTTTTTATCTGCAAAAATCAACCAAGTTCCTGCTTCTGAGAAACTCGCTGGCAAAGTCGTTTCTTGACGCGGTTTAGGCTGCCATTGAACTTCGTATAACCAATCTTGGACGGTTGCCGATGTTAATTGCTGGCGGTATTGCTTGACGAGAATTTCCAGCAGTTTCGGTACTACTTTTACTTCTTCTGCTGAAAGCTCTGCTGCGCTCTCGATCTGAGCGGAAAGCTGTTGCGTATCTCCTTGCTGCAACAGATTTACGAGCGGGATCGAAACAGTTTCTTGAGATAAAGACTCGACTGGATCGCGATCGCCGTGTGTCGTTTCGATCCAACAACGTTGTCGCTGAAATGGATAAGTTGGTAACACTACGCGCCGCCGTGCATAATCGCGATCGAAGCCCATCCAATCAACGGATACGCCATGCACGTACAATTGAGCTAAACTTTCGAGCATTTGCTGCCAATCTTTGCATCCCGGACGCAGGCTAGGCAGCCACATGAAGAAGTCGGAAGTCGTCGCTGCTCCTTCGCTTCGCTGCGTGCGCGGCGGTTCGGAAGTTCTCTTTGACTCTAAAATAGAGCGTGCCATGCCTAAAAGCGTGGGTTTGGCTCCAATTTCGACAAAGAGTTCGTATCCCTGCTGCGCTAGCGTTTCCATACTGGCAGCAAATTGTACTGGCTGCCGCACATGACGACACCAATATTGAGGCGTTCCGATCTCGACAGTAGCCAGTTTTCCGGTAACATTGGAAATTAAGCTTATCAAAGGCTCCGAGTAAGTTACCTCAGCAGCTACCCGCTCGAACTCTTCTAGCATTGGTTCCATCAATGGTGAATGGAAGGCATGGGAAACTTGCAAATTTTTCGTTTTGACTCCTTTGGCTTCGAGGGCGGCACGGATAGCGCCGACAGACTGGCACTTACCAGAAATGACAATATTCTTGGGGCCGTTAATGGCAGCGATCGCAACTTCTTGAGAATAGGGCTGAATCGCTTCTGTTACTGTTGCTTCATCGGCCAGTACAGCCATCATCTCGCCGTCAGGCGGCAAAGCTTGCATTAAACGCCCACGAGAGGCAATTAGCTTTAAGCCATCTTCCAAGCTCAATACCCCCGCTACGGTTGCGGCAACATATTCGCCGACGCTGTGACCCATTACCGCATCTGGCTTAATTCCCCACGATTCCCATAAGCGGTAGAGGGCATATTCGATCGCAAATAAAGCGGGTTGAGTGTAGACCGTTTCATCTATAGGCGAAAATGTTCCATCAAGAGGATATAAAACTTCTAGTAGCGGTTTTTCTAAATAAGGGGACAAAATTTCGGCACATTTGTCTAAAGCCGCCCGAAAAGTCGGTTGAGTGTCGTAGAGTTGACGACCCATGCCGATATATTGCGATCCTTGTCCGGTGAAGAGAAAGGCTATTTTTGGTCGATTGGTTCTTTGCATCTGCGCCGCCTTGACTCCTGGTACTTCTTGCCCAGATGTAAAGGAGGCGAGCTTTTCTAGCAGTTCCACCGTTGAGGAAGCCATTACACTGAGTCGGCGGTCAAAGTGCGATCGCCCGCTATTAGCGCTATAACAAATATCTCCCAAGGCTAGGTTGGCATTGATTTTTAAATGGTTTTGATAGCGATCGACTAACTGCTTAAGTGCTGGTTCGGTTTTCGCCGAAAGCGCTAACAGATGCAAGGGTCGTTCGACTGGCGCAGGCGCAGGCCCCGATATCGGAGCTTCTTCTAATACGATATGGGCATTAGTACCGCTCATGCCAAAGGAACTCACTCCCGCAATTCGTTGTTGTGTCCCACAGGGCCAGGGCATTGATTTTGTTGGCACTACGACTGGTAATTCATTCCAGTTAATATAAGGATTGGGCTGCTTGAAGTGCAAATGAGGGGGGATCTCTTGATGTTGTAGGGCAAGTATTACCTTAATCAAGCCTGCTACTCCTGCGGCGGCTTCGAGATGACCAATGTTGGTCTTTACCGAACCAATTATTAAAGGTTGCAGGGGCGAGCGCTCCTCACCCAGCACGGCTTTTAAAGCTTCGATTTCAATCGGATCTCCCAAAGGCGTACCCGTACCGTGAGCTTCTACATAACTCACCTGAGATGGTTCTACTTTAGCGCTCCTAAGAGCCTCTCGAATTAATGCCTGTTGAGCCAGTTTATTGGGAACCGTCAGACCGCTACTAGGGCCATCGTGGTTGACTGCTGAACCGCGAATTAACGCTAAAATATTGTCTTTGTCGGCTACAGCATCCGAAAGCCGTTTAAGAACTAAAACGCCGCATCCTTCGCCTCTGCCAAAACCATCGGCAGCAGCATCGAAGGTCTTGCAGCGTCCATCAGGGGAAAGAGCATGAGTTCTGGATAGGAAAATGGTAACTTCTGGCGAAAGGATGAGTTGGACTCCGCCAACGAGAGCTAAATTACATTCGCCAGCACGCAGACTTTGACAAGCCAAATGTACTGCTACTAACGAGGAAGAACAGGCTGTATCCACTGCCATGTTAGGGCCTTGCAAACCCAAAACATAGGACAACCTGCCAGACGCAAAGCAAAATCCATTTCCAGTTCCGTCATAGGCGTTGATGTTGGTATGGTCGCCAGAATTGAGATGCAATTGTGCGTAATCATTCTGCCCAATTCCGACAAAAATACCCGTTTTGCTGCCAGCTAGCCGATCTGCTGCTATTCCTGCATTCTCTAGGGCTTCCCAACTTACTTCCAAGAGCAATCGCTGTTGAGGATCTAAACTTACCGCTTCGCGGGGCGAAATCCCAAAAAATTGCGGGTCAAACTCGTCTACTTGCTGTAAAAATCCGCCAGAGCGAGTGTAGATTTTTCCAGACGCATCGGGGTCTGGGTCGTAATAATTATCGACATCCCATCGTTGTGAGGGAACTGGTGCGATCGCATCCACGCCATTATGCAATAGCTGCCAGAATGCGTCTGGATCGTTTGCTCCCCCAGGAAAACGACAACTCATGCCAATGATGGCGATGGGTTCGCTTTTAGAGCGATCGACGGCTTCGAGTTTGGCTCGCGCTTCTTTTAAGGCAAGCAGTAATCGTTGCGATGAAGATAGTTGCTCTAGTTTTTCCAAGGAATCAAACATTTCAATTTCCTTTTAACAAAGTTTCTAGTTCTGCGAGTTCCAAAGCAATTGAAGCTTCAACTTCGTCTTCGGCAAGCTGTTGTACCTCTGACAAAGCTTTAGCTCGTTCTTCTTCACCTTTGGGCAACTTGCCGTTATCCGTTGCCGATGAGTTCCAACCGAGGACATTTCTAGCTAGATACTCGGCTAGGTCTTGAATAGTTGGCGTTTCAAAAACTAAAGTGGCAGGAAGAGAACAGCCTAAACTCGCATCCAATCGGTTTTTCAGTTCGACTGCCATCAGAGAGTCCATGCCCATGTCAAAGAATCCTTTTTGTGGATCTGGCAAATGCGATCGCTCAAGCTCCAACACGTTAGCGACTTCACTTTGAATGTGGCTAATTAAAAGCGAATGACGATTGCCTGGGGGCAGTGCTTCTAATCGCTGTAATAGCTCGTGCTGCTTTGGCAACGCCTGCTTGGTTTCCTTTGGTGGCTCGCTGCCAATCAATTCCGACAGCAACGGTAGTTGTTTTCGATCCCCGAATTGTTGTTTAAAGACCGACCAATCAATCGGGAGTACGCCAACTTGTGAAGTAGCCTGTCCCAAAAATTGCTCTAGTAGTGACAATCCCTGCTCTAGCGGGATAGATTCTATTCCTTGGGCTGCCAATCGATCGCGATCGGGACCTCCCAAACTGGCTGCCATCCCGGTATCGCTCCACGGTCCCCAGTTGATGCTTAACCCCGGCAAACCTAAAGCCCGTCGGTAGTGGGCAAGAGCATCCATAAAAGCATTGGCTGCTGCATAATTGCCTTGACCGGGCGAACCCAACAATGAGGAAATCGAGGAAAAACTGACAAAGAAATCCAGTGGCAGATCCTGAGTTAATCGATGTAAATTCCATGCTCCCTTAACTTTCGGAGCCATTACCTTAGCAAAGCGTTCCCAATTCTGTTTCAATAAGATTCCATCGTCGAGAATACCCGCCGCATGAATAATTCCTCGCAGGGTAGGCATTGAAGTTTTAATTTGCTCAAGGGTTCTAGCCATATCCTCCCATTCGGCTACATCAGCTTGCGCGACGACAACTTTAGCTCCCAATCGTTCCATTTGTGCGATCGCTTCGGACACGCAAGCCGAAACTTCTCTGCGTCCAGTCAGAACCAAGTGCCGGACTCCGCGATCGACCATCCACTGTGCTACTTTTAAACCTAATGCCCCTAGCCCTCCAGTAATCAGATAGGTGCTATCCGACTGCAAAGGGTGCGATCGCTCGGTTGAAACCTGACTGCGGACTAGGCGAGCAACATAGCGCTGTCCAAAACGAAAGGCAATCTGGTCTTCTCCTAAAGAATCCGAAATTTCTGCCAACAGATTTACTGCTTCATCTTTTGGCGCATCGGGAGCCAAATCGATTATTCCGCCCCACAATTGCGAATGTTCCAGAGCAATTACCTTGCCCAATCCCCACAAAGAAGCCTGAGCCACTCCCGGCAGCGACGAGTCTGCGGGAACCGCTCCCCGCGTTACCAACCACAAGCGAGGCATGGCTTGGCGATCGCATTTGGCGAGAGCTTGCAATAGATGTAGGGTACTGCTACAACCGACAATTTGACTCTGTTCTAGCGAAGAAACGCTCAATTCTGGCGCGAATTCTGTTTCTAAACTCCACAGGTGGACGACTCCTCTTAATGGCTGTTGGCTAGTTGTTACTACTTCTTGGATGAGGCGATGGAAATCGTCTTGAGTGCTTGGATTCAGACTCCAACTACCAGGCTCTTTGGCTTGATAGCTGTCCCCAATATAAACAATAAAACAAGTTTGACCGCGCTCTTCTAAGAGATTGGCTAGAGCTTGTCCGACACCTTTTTTGTCAGCCAAAATTAGCCAACTACCGGGTTGAGAAAAGCTAATAAGTGTTTCCTGACGCGGCTGAGTCTGCCAGTTTACATGGTAAAGCCAATCTTTGAGCGAGGATCGCCTTAGCTCTTGTTGGTGTTGCTTGACTAAAACTTCGAGCAGCTTGGGCAGGAATTTTATTTCTTCTGCTGAAAGTTGCGTTGCGGTTTCTAAATACTGGGCTAGCTGTTGAGTGTTTCCTTGATGCAAGAGATTGGTAATCGTTGTACCAATATTTTCTTGGGATAAAAAATTGGTTTTGCTATAACCGTTATTAGCTGTTTCCACCCAATAGCGCTGGCGTTGAAATGGATAGGTTGGCAATGCTACTCGATAACAGGGATAATCGCGATCGAAGCCACGCCAGTCTACTGCCGCTCCGCGTAGATACAAGGTCGCCAAACTTTCGAGCATTTGTTGCCAATCAGTTCGCCCTGGACGCAAGCTAGGAAGCCACACAGAGAATTCGGAATTTGGAATTCGGCGCTGCTCGCCTTTTAGGCTGCGCGGCGGTTCGGAAGTTCTCTTTGATTCTAAAATAGTGCGTCCCATTCCTGAAAGGGTGGGTTTGGCTCCAATTTCTAAAAAGATTTGATATTTTTGTCTGTCTAAAAATTCGATACTGGAGGCAAATTTAACGGGTTGTCGCACATGATTAACCCAGTATTGAGGCGTGGCAATTTCTTCGGTTGCGAGTTCTCCAGTCAGATTAGAAATAATATCTATACGAGGCGTAGCATAAGTTATCTCGCTAGCAACTCGTTCAAACTCGGTCAACATTGGTTCCATCAAAGGAGAGTGAAAAGCGTGGGAAACCTGTAACTTTTTTGTTTTGATGCCAACAGAAGTTAACTCAGAAACGATTAGTTTAATCGCTTCTGTTTCCCCAGAAATAACAATACTTTGAGAACCATTAATCGCTGCGATCGCCACTTGTGGCGCTGGGCTTTGCCCAATCGCGACTTTTTCTAGATAGAGCGCGATCGCTTCTCGTACTGTTGCTTCATCGGCCAATACCGCCACCATTTCACCGATTTGGGGCAAAGCTTGCATGAGTTTTGCTCGATGAGCAATCAATTTTAATCCGTCTTCGAGGCTGAATACTCCAGCAAGAGTTGCAGCGACGTATTCGCCCACGCTATGCCCCATAAGTGCGCTAGGTTTTATCCCCCAAGATTGCCATAGTTGCGCCAGGGCGTACTCAATGGCAAATAGAGCGGGTTGAGTATAAGCGGTTTCGTCGAGGTGATTGGTGATTGGGGATTGGTGATTGGGGATAGGGAAATTTGTTTCTTGCTGATAAATAACATCAACAAGAGGCTTTTCTAAATAAGATTGCAAAATTTCGGCACAGGAATCTAAAGCAGCACGAAAAGTCGGTTGGGTATCGTAGAGTTGACGACCCATACCGATATATTGCGATCCCTGACCAGTAAATAAAAATGCAATTTTCGGAGGCTTGCGGCTAGTGACGCGATCGCTCGTTAAATTAGAAGTACGATTTCCGGCAGCAAAAGCACTTAACTGTTCTCGCAACTGCAAAGAAGATTCGCTTACCGCACACAGACGATACTCGAAATGCGATCGCCCTGTATTAGCTGTAAAGCAGACATCGGCTAACGATTCCTCCGAACAAGAGGCGAGGAAATCTGCATAGTTTTGTGCCAGTTCTTTGAGAGCTTGAGAGCTTTTTGCTGAAAGGGTTAGAATGTGTATGGGACGTTGAAAAGCACTAACCGTCTTAACAGGTAAGGGCGCTTCTTCAAGGATCGTGTGGCTATTCGTCCCGCCGAAGCCGAACGAACTTATGCCTGCAAAGCGAGGTTCCATCCCTGCATTCCAAGACTGACACTCGGTAGGAATAGAAAAGGGTGTCCCTGCCAAGGAAATATAAGGATTCAACTGCTTTAAATTCAGGTGCGGAGGAATCTCCCGGTTTTGCAGCGAGAGTACCACCTTAATTAAACCAGCCATTCCCGCCGCCGCTTCTAAATGACCGATATTGGTTTTGACCGAACCTAACCAGCATGGTTGCTCTGAGTTGCGATCCTTCATCAGCACGGCTTTTAGGGATTTAACCTCGATCGGATCTCCTAAAGAAGTCCCTGTGCCGTGTGCTTCGACGTAACTAATTTGTGATGGGGCTACTCCAGCATTTTGCAGGGCTTGGCGAATGACCGCCTGTTGTGAAAGGCCATTAGGAGCCGTAATTCCGTTGCTCAAACCATCTTGGTTAACTGCCAAGCCTCTAATAATTGCTCCAATGCGATCGCCATCTCTAACGGCATCCGAGAGGCGCTTGAGTACCAGTACGCCGCAGCCTTCTCCTCGCACGTAACCGTCAGCACTAGCATCAAAGGTCTTGCAACGACCGTCAGGAGCCATCATCTTTGCATGAGAGTAGACAATGGTTTGTTCGGGAGTAAGCATGAGGCTGACTGCACCGACTAAGCACAAATCGGACTCTTTGCTTTGCAAGCTCCGACAAGCCAAATGCGTTGCCACTAAAGATGAAGAACAAGAAGTCTCTACCGTTAAAGAAGGCCCGCGCAAATTCAAAACGTAAGATAAGCGATTGGCAGTAATGCCGATAGTGCTTCCAGTTCCGTTATAAGCGTTAATCGCGGACAAATCCCTAGCGAGTAAAAGCCCATAGTCATAGTTTCCGCAGCCAATAAACACTCCTGTCTGGCTGCCCGATAGCGCGGACGGTGCGATGCCTGCATTTTCTAAGGCTTCCCAGACTACCTCTAGGAGCAGTCTTTGCTGGGGGTCCATGCGCTCCGCCTCGCGAGGCGAAATCCCGAAAAAAGTTGGCATCGAACCCATCTACTCGCTCCAAAAATCCACCATAGCGAGTATATATTTTCCCTGGCATACCGGGTTCTGGGTGATAGAAAGCGTCGATATCCCAGCGATCTTTTGGCACTTCTGCGATCGCATCTACGCCGTTACGCAAAAGTTGCCAAAAGGCTTCTGGATTATTAGCGCCGGGAAAACGGCAACCAATCCCGATAATTGCTATGGGTTCGGTTTCAAAACCTTTAATTGTCTGCTTTTGTGCGATCGTTTCCGACATTGCCATTCGCCATTAATCGTTGGTTATTGGTATACAGACGCAAAATTGCGCTACATCCGCCGTGGGACGGCGGATAATGTCTGTACATTAATTAGTTCTTTTCTTTGGCAAGAGAAGTGGAGAATTTAGCAAATGCCTCACTATTGCTTCGGATTGCCTTCTCAATCGAGCCTCCCGCAGCCATAACGCGCATTTCGCGATTGTCTGCCCACAAATAATCGAGGCGACCAAAAAAGCGACGAAAATCCGAAAGAAGATTTTGGTGGTGCTTCAAGTTCGCGTGAAAACCTTCGTGTTCTTGACACAAGCATTTTTCCATCCAATGAAGCGCCTCAGAAGAAGACATCCCAAACAAGGGAGACTGTAACAACCTATACAAAGGAGTCATGTAAGAGCTATCATTCCTAAAGGTTGCTGGCAACCAACCAGAAAGTCCGCCTAAAATAGCCTGCTGTCCCCGCAATACGATCGCGTTTGCTAGAAGCTTTTCATAAACTGTTGGTTTGGGGAAATCTTTATAAACTTCTTGGGCGATCGTTTGGGACATGGTTGTATGGAAAGATTCATCGAGCAAGTGATAGAAGGAAACAGCGGTGGGAGTGGGAATGAATTCGCCTTCTTTTACCAAATCCCGATAGCGCCTGTGATATTGATATTCGTAAGCCTTTAAAGACATATTGGCTACCATACGCATCGAGTAGTACTGACAAGCCATGAAGGGCGAACTTCCCCAGTTCAAGCTTAAGAATTTAAACGCGGCAGGAGATGCCGTATAGCCAGCCAAACCGCCTGTAGTCGTAGGGATTGGAGCATTTTCTCTGTCTGCTAGGTAGCGAGAATAATGTTTTGCTCCCCCCCCATAAGCCAATTTATTGAAGGAACGCAAGACCGAATCCGTCATGGTCGGCAATGTCGAACTCGTCCACTTAGTCGCAAATTTCGCCTGTAGCGATTTTGGTACTAGCTTCTCATACCAACTCGGCTCGATTGATTTTTGCGATCGCTTGTGAATCGGGTTCCCCAATGCTTCCTTTCCTAACAAGGCTATCTTTGTTTTGTAGCCAATCTTTTGAAAGGTATTGATGTGGAAACGTTCCTGAAAGGTTTCAAAATCTAGTTCTTGACAAAGATTTTCATAGCCTTTAACTGTAGCAAAAACACCAGTGGTAATTTGGTTGTAGAGCATCGTATTGGCTTCTGCATTCGCCGTGTGATTGTACTGCCCTACCCAATAGAGGTGGTTGAGCGCCAGTTTTTGCGATGGAGAAGCCGCTTCATAGAGTGGAGTGCCATAAAGGGTGGAGAATTTCGGATCGCCCCAGTAATAATTGCTGTTGCTGCTGTAGTCAAAATTCTTGCCGAAATGTTCTATTTTCTCGGTGTAGTCGGACTCAGTATTGCTGCGGTAAGTTTTTTCAATCAATTGAAAATGTTTCTTTTTCGTATCCGTAGATGAAGCTGTTAGAACTGTCATAATGTGGTTCCAAAGAGTAAAATTTCTTGAGATTGACTAACAGAAGAGACGCATTAACGTTAGGCGAGCGAGCTTAAATGCTCTGAGAGAGCCTCAACAGTTGGGTAATCGTAGATTACGGTGGGATCGATCTCGTAACCGAGCCAATCTTCGAGGTCGCCAGTCAAACCTATGGCAGCCGATGAATCTAGACCATAGGAATCTAAAGGAACCGTGACATCAACTTCCTCTGGTTCTATTTCCAGCAATTGTGCTAAGTAAGCAACGATCCACTCTTGAATCTCTGTCATTGTTGGCTTTTGAACTTTTGCGGTGCTTGTCATAATGTAGATGCTCCTAATTAATTAGTTAATTAATTACTTTGTGCAATGGTCTTAGAAAACTGCTTAAAGGTCTTGATGTTATTTTGGATAGCCTTCTCTATCGAGCCGCCTGAAGCCATTAGGCGCATTTCGCGGTTAATCGGCCACAAATAATCAAGGCGAGCGCAAAACTGACGTAACTCTGACAAAAGGCGTTGATGGAACTTAGCTGATTGATGAAAACCCTCATGTTCGTGACACAAACATTTCTCGATCCAAGAAAGTGCTTCAGGGGCAGACAGATCGAACACTGGACTTTGTAGCAGCTTGTAAATGTTGGCCATTAAAGGGGGATCGTCTGCATAAAAGCGATTGACTACTACTCCAGAAATCCCATTAAGGTTACTACGTTGAATCATGTAGACTGCCAGATTAACCACGAATTTCTCGTACTCTGTCGGTTTTGGTAAATCCTTATACAGATCTCTTGCGAGAAACAAGGAGGTTGTCGTGTGGAAAGCTTCATCCAAAAGGTGGTAGTAGGAGATAGCTGTTGGTACTGGTACAAACTCGCCTTGCTTTTGCAATTTTTTGCAATATGTGTGTATGCTGTACTCTTTATTCTTGAGAAGCATATTGGCGATAAAGCGCACGGTATAGTATTGACAAGCTAAGAATGGAGAACTTCCCCAGTTCACAGCAAAGAATCGTAGCAAAGACTGAGGGATGGCTCCTCGCCCGTGGAAAAAACCATTGGTGGACGTTGAGATGAGCTTGTTTTGGGCTTCTAACTCCTTTAAATACTGAGAATGGTATTGTTCTTTGCCCTTGAGCATTATCTTGGCTATAGAGCGCAGGGCATAGTCCTGGTAAGTTGAAGACTGCAAATTTCCCGAACTGGTGCGATCGCTCTTATTGGTGGAGGAATTGATAAATGCTTGTTTGCCCAGTAAGGCTTTGAGGGTTTGGTAGTTAACTTTGTAAAACGCATGAATGTGGCTGCGTTCCTGAGCGGATTCATGCTCTAGCTGGCGGGCGATTGCTTCGTAATCGCTACCCATCGCAGAGAAAGAACCTCCTGTTATCTGGTTGTAATGAATTGTCTCCGCTTCACTTTGGGCAGTATGCTCGTACTGAAAAACCCAAGAAAGGTGATTGAGAGCGATCTTTTGAGAGGGAGAGGCAGCTTGGTAAAGTGGCGTACCGTATAGGATTGAAAGCTCAGGCTCGCTCCAATTGCGATCGCGGTTGTTACTGTACTTAAAGTTCTTGTCTAGTTCCTCAATTTTTTCGGTGTAGCCAGAATCAATGTTGTTTTGGTGGTTATTTTCAATCAGTTGAAGATGCTTTTTTAACGTAGATGAAGTCCAAGGCTTTGTCGATCCTTTCATAGTGTTTATTTGGTGGTTAGAAAATGGCGATCGAAAAGATTATTGGCTTGATGGTTGTTTGACAGCTTGAAGCTTTTCTAGAACGGATTCGACATCGGCTTGTAGTTGCAGGAACTTCACTTTGTTTTTTGGGTTTTCACTCCAGTCTTCTACAACATTCAACGTCCCAGCGAGAAACGCATTTCGGCAGGCATGGCGCTGAATTTTGCCGCTAGAGGTTTTAGGAATGCTTTCGGTTTTCACTAAAACTGTGGCATAGACTTGGAGATTATGTTCTGCTGTTACGGCCCGACGAATACTTTCTACCACTTCTTTCACGTTTAGCTTCCGCAGGTAACTTCGCTTGATTTCCTGAACGATTACCAGTCGCTCCGCTCCATTGACTTCGACAGCAAATGCCGCTCCACAGTTAGACCGCAGTGCCGGATGACTATTTTCTACTGTCAGTTCAATGTCTTGAGGATAGTGGTTTTGCCCTCGGATAATAATCGCGTCTTTAATTCTCCCAGTGATAAATAACTCGCCCTCGGCTAAAAAACCCAAATCGCCAGTCCGCAAAAATGGCCCAGCACCCGTATCCGCAAGATACGCATTAAAATTCATCTGGGTCTCTTCGGGTCGATTCCAGTAGCCCTTGGCGACACTGGGGCCAGATACCCAAATTTCTCCGACTTGGTTATCGGGAAGTACAGTTAAGGTCTTGGCATCGACAATTGTGACATTTAAATTCGTCAAGCTTTGACCGCACCCGACAAGCTGACGAGAGCCATTTTTGCTGCGTGCTGGCACGACTCGATTTTGTTCGAGCGCTTCGCTCACAACTTTTCGCACGAGTGGGGCTGATGTTTTCAGCCCTCCCGAAACAATTAAAGTTGTTTCTGCCATCCCGTAGCAGGGGTAAAATGCTTCTTTGCGGAAGCCGCATGGCTTAAAAGTAGCCGCAAATCGCTCTATTGTCTCTGCGCGAACGGGTTCGGCTCCGGTAAAAGCGACTTCCCAAGAGCTTAGATCTAGGCTCGCAAGCTGTTCGGGCGTAATTTTGCTAGCTGCGAGGTCGTAGGCAAAATTCGGCCCGCCGCTAGTGGTTGCCCGATAGTGAGAAATCGCTTGCAGCCAACGAAAAGGTTGCTGGAGGAAGTCTATTGGTGACATGAGCGCCACGGGAAAACCACCGTAGAGAGGCTGTAAGACTCCGCCAATTAATCCCATGTCGTGATAGGGTGGCAGCCAAATGACACCCTGGCTGTCAGAGTTATGACCGAAATACTGGTGAATTAGCTTGCTATTGTGTAGGAGATTGCCGTGGCTGACCATTACTCCTTTCGGCGTTCCCGTAGAACCAGACGTATATTGGAGAAACGCTAGAGTCTTGCTGCTTGCTGTCGGTTGCTGCCAGGTTGTTGCTAGGGATCTGGCGACGTTATCGGTAGTCAACCACTGCATCGCTGCGAGTTCTGGACTCTGGGCAAACTGGCGCTCGATTCCTTCTAAAAGCTCCGTAGTGGTGAGAGCTATTGTTGCCTGGCTGTTTTCTAGAATCGCGTGCAGCCTAGTCATCTTTTGATTGCGCCGAGGCGGATAAGCAGGGACGGCGACAACGGAGGCATATAAGCATCCAAAAAAGGCAGCGATAAACTCCAAACCAGGTGGATAGATTAGTAGAGCGCGATCGCCTCTATTGACAAGCTCCTGAAGACTTGCGGCAATTGCTTTTGCCTGTCTATCTAATTCTTGATAGGTTAGCTTACCGACGACTATTTCTCCGCGATGAAGAAAGGTGTAAGCAGTTCTGTTAGGTTGATTTTGCGCTCTGTAGGTTAACAGGTCTGTAAACGTAGACCATTTGCCTCCCAAGTTGAGCGAGGAGTCTAAACGAGCAGTCATTACTTTACTCTGAAAATCTTTGATAAGTGCTGTTGGGATACTTTCTGTTTGCCCAAATAGCTGAACGCTTTTAGAGGCAAGCAAAATATCTTCGTAGGGCTAAATAAAACTGAAACCTAGTTACAGTGAAGAAAGATTATTGTTCGACGTAGAATCATTTCCTGTCTAGATTTCAGACTATTTTTAGGTGTGTGGCTTTGAAAATCTGCTTAATCTGCTTAAATCGCTTTCTAAGTGCATAAAAAGACACAAAATCTCAATTTTGTTGCACTTACTAAACTGTGACATAATATATCTATCTCCTTGTGCTTAGGGTTTGAAACATCTAACAAGGGGGAAAACAGTCTAGGTTTAATGCCGCATACATTAAACCTAGGCTTATTTTATCTCTCGGTTCATTATTTATTGCTTTTAAAATAGTTTTAACATTTTTTTTTAAGTTGTCAATATTAAAAAGGAAATATTAGGTGGCTATAGAATATATAGCTTAAAAATTTAAAAATAAAAAGTAACTTTCAATACGTCTTTTTTCCTTAAAAGCAGACAAAAAATCTAAATTGTATAAATCCTAGAGAAACGATATCAATCAAATAAAAGTTTTTAAAGTTGTTTGGTAGTTAATTGAGGAAAAGTAGTCAGGCATTCAGAATACCCTAAAAAACTTTTGCAACAGACGACCCTGAGCGTACCGATCACAACTAGGGACAAAAATCTATTTTCCCGCACAGATAACCCCGATCGTACCGCTCACAACCGAGGACGAAAATCTATTTTTATAACAGGTTATTAATGAAACTTAAATAAGCGATCGCTACATATTTAAACATCTAATTGAAATCATTAAATTGATTTAAAAATTTACTACTTAATTTAATCTATTTCTTTTGACTATTGTTTTTATTTTCATCGATCTTTAGACATAATAACGTTTCGTTACTTAGAGAGTGTTTGTAAACAAAAATACAGAGGTCAAGCAGACAACCAAGAGCGACGATTTTTATGGGAAGAAATTAGCCTTCCTATTTTTTATAGTGTCGATCGCGCTCGCGCAATCGCAAATTTTATTAGAATGTGCAGAGCGCCACACCGAACGTATTAACGAAATGAGTCGGGAATCTTTAAAAATTATGTGCGATCGCTACTTTCTACATTCTCACGATTTAACACCTAAAGTTTACTATCGCATTACTAATAATTGGTTAGAACTTACCGTTCGTTTGCTATGTAGCAAGTCTATTTGATTGGCGATTGCTTTTCGGGGCAGCAACAAAGCCGATCGCAGATTTTCTGTAGTGCGAACAAGATGCTCGCGCAAGCTTTTAGCTTCGCACTGCACATCGTGTCATGTCATGACTAATTGAACGGATTCGATCTCATGATTCATTTAGACCATCTATAGTTGCTCAACAATTTACTTACTTAAGAGAGATTTAAAAATTAGTTTTATTACTTAAACTAAGCAATATTTTCTTAAAAAACTAAAAAATAAGTCGCTCGAAAATTAGCATAATTTACAATAGACATCTCCGAAAATTGTATAAAGCTTATTCTGCTTGAATCCTAATCTGATGCGATTCCCAAGGCAAAAACTGAAGATTTTACGAGCGAATAACTGTTTGAGAGCTTAGTTATCATTTATAGCCTTAAAGTTAGGATAATTTTGTGGATTTTTGCCCGGATAAAATTAGGCTTTTTATTCTTAATCTAACTAATCCACAAATTGTTAAAACTATCTGCTCATATTTCTTAGTATTTAGTCTAA
>JAAUUT010000113.1 GCA_012031035.1 Candidatus Altimarinota bacterium
TTCCTTGATTAAAGCGGGTTTCATCGGCTCCGACAATGTTTGCGCTTTGGATATATTGTTTGGCTTCATCCACACGGCTTGCGACTGCGTGACTTGCTTCGAGTCTCAGTCTGTGGTTGGAGTTTTTCCCAATCTTCCTGGGGGATCTGCTCTAAGTGATTCAGGCGCTTCGGTTCCATGTCACTTAATTTATCAGATTTTCGAGGGAATTTTTAACGATCGCTCTCCTATCCCCCTGAACGGTTACGAGTATGCAAACTATTTTCTCGATCGCAACAAGCAATTTCTTCAATAAAATATGACAGCAATCAAGCTTAATTATTGGTTATTTTTCAATTTTTGAGTCCTATGAATTATCTGAAGATTGAGGAGACGACGAGCTAATTTTTATAGCTGTATTTGAGTTAATCTGTTATGCGATCGCGTACAGTCTTCATCAAAACTTCATAAAAAATATAGTTATCGTTTACTTCTAGTTGGGAATACTGAAAACAAAACCATTATAAGAGTCACTACAACTACATGATTACAAACTCGGTTACAGAAACTTTGCTTTCTAAATCGCCTCGCGAAATTCCCGAAGGAACGCCTAATGATAGTCCCATTCGAGTCATTCATCATCTCGAATCTAATCTTAAAGTTTTAGACGAGCAACAACAAGAAATTGCGACTAAATATCCCGATGGGCCGCAGCGCCTGCGTGGATTAGCGGGAACTGGAAAAACGATTCTTTTGGCTAAACGTGCGGCTAAAATTCATTACGAACATCCCGACTGGAAAATTGCTTTTGTATTTTTCACAAAATCCCTTTACGATCAAATTCGCAAAGACAAAATTCGCACTTATTATGAAGAATTAACTAACGGACAAGAACCCAATTGGGACAACTTAAACGTCTTACACGCCTGGGGAGGAAAAGAACAAAATGGATTTTATCGACATTTAGCTCATGCCTGTGGACTGCAAGCAAAAACGGTTAGAGATGTTGAAACTGAAATTGGACAAGTGTCGCCTGGAGGAGCTTTTAAATATGTTTGCAACATGCTCGAACTAGAAATAGGCAATTGTCCGATTCTTTACGATGCTATTTTGATTGATGAAGCGCAAGACTTACCCGCTTCATTTTACCGACTCGCTCGCAATACCTTAACCGAGGCAAAAAGACTTTATTGGGCCTATGATGAAGCTCAGGGAATAGACTCTTTAATTATTCCAGATGCAGCTAAAATTTTTGGTCGCAATTCCGACGGAACGCCGATAGTAGATTTAGGGCTAGCAAGCAATCGTTCTTTCTTTTATGAAGGAACTAATATTCGCAAATCAGAAAATTTAAATAAATGCTATCGAACCCCTAAACTATTGTTAATGGCGGCTCATGCTATCCATATGGGGCTATTACGAAAAGAAGGTGTATTGCAAGGAGTGAGCAATCGAGAAGAATGGAAAAAATTAGGCTATGAAGTTCTTGAAGGTGATTTCACAGATGCGAGTGTTAAAGAGAAAAAATCGATAAAAATTGAACGACAAACTGAGAAAAGTCCTCATCCAATCGACCAAGAGAATTTTGTAGGAAAAGAAGGTGTTGGCGAAACACTAATTATCGAAACATTTGCCGATGAATTTGAAGAACATGAATGGATTGCTCGACAAGTTGCTCTCGATTTGAAAAAGGGACTTCAGCCATCAGATATCTTGATAACTGCTTTGGGTGGAGAAAAAGAGCAAGACTATTTTCGTCGCCTTCAAGAAACGCTGAAATATTACGGGGTTAAAAGTTGTATTGTTGGCGTAGATAGCGATGCTAGCGAGTTTGGAAAATCGGGTTGCGTTACTATTTCTAATGTGTATCGAGCCAAAGGAAATGAAGCTTGGAAAGTGTATGTCGGTCGATTTCACTATGCAACTAAGCCGATACGTTGGAAAAACGAAAGCGAATTACAAAAGCGCAACGAAGCGTTTGTTGCCATGACTCGCGCTCGCGTTTGGTGCGTGACAACGGGACTGGAAAACCCCATTTTTGACGAGTTGAGAATGGCAAAAGAGCAGTTTCCTTTGCTTATTTTTCCAGCTTTTAACAAAAACTCCCTCAAACGAGTGACTGACGAGCAGGGGAGCGATTAATTTTAGCTACAATTAAACGCTATGTGTGGCGTGGGGCGAGCAAATTTGCTCGCCATTTTTGCCTACTGACTTTACCACCAAACGCGATCGCCATTTTCGTCAACTCGTGCCTGACGAATGACATCAGAAATTTCTTCAGCGTCTTTGACGTGGTGCAGTGCTTTTTGTTCGCCGTCTGGCTCTTCCACTATAAAATAAGTCGGAACTTTAATATGGTCGCCTGTAATATCGGGAGAATCAACGGCTAGCTGTTGTGCTTTTTCTTCGATAGATTGGGATTCGTCAGCAATGCGATCGCCTGGATTGGCAGTTAAATTTCTTTCTTTGGGACTTAGTTTTTCTTCGCCTTCTGGTTCTAAAGGACTTTCAAATTGTTTTTTTGATTCTTCACTCATGGTTTTTCTCCTATTTTGATAAATTTATTCGTTGAAAAGTTTGTTAAACCAATAAAAATGCTAGGTAATTATTAGGCTTTGACAGCACTCTTAAACGAGCAAGAGTGCTGAATTGCTCAACAATTATTAGTTGCCACTCTTACGTGCTTTATTTATTTTTGTGGCTTTGCTTTCCTGCTTTAGCGTGCTGCTCTTTACTATCGCCTTGAGTTCCCTTTCCTTTGGTCGCGTTATCGTCGTTACTTTCGCTGCCATTTCCATTTCCTTTGTGGGAACGCTTGCCACCTTCGCGACCGATTTCTGACATAAACTCTCGATCTTTGCTAGTAGTTTCGCCACCTTTACGACCAGCTTCTCTTGCCTCTTCGGAAGTAAATTCGTGTGCAGTCCCTTTTTCATGGGCTGCTTTACCGCCTTTGCTGGCAATTTCGCGCTGTTTTTCTTCATTCATTGAAGCAAATCCACGTTTGCTGGTGTTTGACATGATTTTCTCTCCTGTAGTATGCCAACTTGTGTAATTTTTCTCAAAAAGGGAAATTTTTTCGAGAGCTTATAAGCTGTAGCCATTCCCTTTTGTCTTCCTATTTAATTTAGAGTCTTTAAGCCGTACAAACTTCTTTCTAAAAGGTTAGTTTCTTCTCAATCTAAGAGTATATTTATGCACTTCTACTCACCCAAACTCATCCAATGTAATTTTTTATAGGTTGTCAAAACCAAGTTTTTGCTTTAAATTTTCAGCAAAAATTAATTCTAGAAAATATAGAATAAAGTGCGATTAATGCGATCGCACTCTATCAATCTTGAGCAAGCATTTTTTAATTAACCATTAACGACTACGCCGCCATTAGGATGCAAAATTTGACCGGAGAAATAGGAGGAGTCATCAGAAGCGAGGAAAACGTAGCTTGGAGCAAGTTCTTCCGGTTGTCCGGCACGTTTCATTGGTACTTGAGCGCCAAAGCTTTCGACTTTCTCTTCTGGAAAAGTGGATGGAATCAATGGTGTCCAGATAGGCCCTGGCGCTACGCCATTGACACGAATGCCTTTTTCAACTAAAGCTTTAGCTAGAGAACGAGTAAAAGCAACGATCGCGCCTTTGGTGGAAGAGTAATCTAATAGTTGTGGATTGCCTTGGTACGCGGTGACAGAGGTCGTATTAACAATCGCGCTTCCTTCTTTGAGGTGAGGTAAGGCTGCTTTGGTGAGATAAAACATCGAGAAAATATTAGTACGAAAAGTACGCTCTAATTGTTCTGAGCTAATTTTTTCGATGCTTTCTTGAGGATGTTGTTCGGCTGCGTTATTGACTAAAATATCGAGTTTTCCGAGTTGGTCTACTGTCTTCTGTATTACTTGCTGACAAAACTGTTCGTCGCCGATGTCACCTGCAATAGTGATGCAGCGCCGTCCGTTTTGTTCGACCATTTGTTTGGTTTTCTCGGCATCCTCATGCTCGTTGAGATAAACGATCGCGACATCTGCTCCTTCTTTAGCATAGGCGATCGCAACGGCTCGACCAATACCGCTATCGCCTCCCGTGATTAATACTACTTTCTCTTTAAGTTTGTCGCTACCCCGATATTTGGAGTCATCAGATTGAGGTTTTGGTGTCATGTCTGACTCGCGTCCGGGTTGACTATCCTGGGTTTGTGGTGGCTGTAGCTGTTGACTTTCAGGCATATTTTTATCTCCTGTTGAAATGAAGGTAATTGTTGGCGCTTAAATTTTGCTCCCAAACAATTAATGAGACACGTCTTTTAATTTGACACTTATATTAATGTTCGATCGTCTCTCAAAAGACTTATGTCAGTTAACTATGCGATCGAAATGTCAACTAACAAATATTTTTGAGTAATTGTTCTTTTAAAAGTAAGATTTAAATTTAAAAAGATCTAGCTTATGGAACATGACATTATTTCCTAAGTTTGCCATTTTGATAGAGGTTAGAAAGTAACAAATGATTGATACTTAAAACCATGAAGTTTGTGGCGATCGCATAAGATTGCTTAGCAAACGATAATCTAATAGAAATATGAAGGAGTTCTTATGAAAGGACAAATGTGCTGGCTTTCTAAATTTGGAAATGATGGCGAAAAAATTTTGCATTTAAGATTTAATAATTTTGAAGCCTGGACTCCTTACACGGCTATGCCAAAATATTCAGTTCCCGATTACAAAGATATGCCCGATGGTTCTAAAGGTTGGGCAACTTTTCAAAAATTATTAAGAGATGGTTGGAAACTTGTACCCTGCGAGACAAGGTATACAACTAGTCGAGCTTCTAATTTTCCGCCCGAACAAATGGCGAGCTAACGTAAACAGTTGAGAATCAGTTGACTTACATCTGACTGTCAAAAAGATGTAAGTTTTAGTGTTGCTTTTATTTTTAAAAAATTAAAAATTTAAATTGTGTTTAATTAATTATATTGATTGATTTAATTATTCAGGCATAATTGAAGAGTGATGCCCTACGATTAACCATTGTCCATTAATCAATTCATATTCAAAAGTATAACGAGCCGGAATTTCTATTAGTTTTCCATTTTGACTTAATGTAAAAGTATACAGACCGCTATCCATTGCCGAATAGCGACTGAGGCGAATAACGCGCATCTTGACGATCGCTACTGGCTTTTGCTTTAAAAAATGCTCGAAATAATTGCAGATTTCTTGACGGTTAGTGCGAGGAATATTGGAACGAGTTGGTAATAAAATTGCATCTTCTGCATAATTATCTGCAACCTTATCTGGATTGCCAGTCTGTAAGGATTTATTCCAGCGATCGAATAGTTGAATAATATCGTTTTCTGTAAGTGTTAAAAAAGTTCTTTCTCGTTCTCCAATAGCATTTCGTATCAGACTAGTCATATCAATTTCCGGTCATTTCCTAAAATAAATTTTACAGACTATATCTATGATAACTAGCCTGAATCGAGAATAAAATCAGAGAAAATACAGATTTTTTTTGTAAAGAAAAAATTTTTTTAGGGGTTTTTACGGAGATAATTTAAAAAATAATGCGATCGCGATTGAGGAGTGGTATTACAGCTATGGGAAATGAAAAACGTTATCTATTTCTGGCACTAGGTTTCAGTCTAACGACATTTTTAACAACCTTTTCTGCATCTGCACAGTCACCTAGCACAGAGAATTCTTGGCTCGATATTCCGCTTGTTAACTGGAACAAGCAATCGTCGGATTTTCCGCGTCTGCCAGAACCCGTTGAGGCGACAAACGTCGAGCAGTGTCGCGAATCGGTGAGAGAACCTGAAAGCGATGCTGAAAGAGCGCTGACTAGACGCGGTTGGCAGTTATTTGGTTCGGTAGAAAGCTTCGGTACGACGCAACTTATAATGGCTACATCGGGGTTTGATGGGATGTGCCGACCCGTTGGCTATCAAGCCTTTATTTATGTTGAAGGGAGATATGCGGGAACGCTTTCGCCTGTATTGATGGATTCGCGCACAGACGGCGCACTGAGCGATGTTCGGCTAGTCAGTGCGAGAAACATTAGTGCAGAGTTTGTCCGCTATAGCGAGTCAGACCCACTTTGCTGCCCGTCGAAAACTAGTGTTGTCAACTACAGTGTTAGACCCGATGAAGCTCCCGACCTCGTGCCGACAGAGGTTATGACTAGCGATAATTGTCAAACAAACGAGTCAGAAAATACAGAGACTAACGATAGCATGGATGCACTTTTTGGCAATCGTTGGACGCTTGCAGCAATAGGCGAAGACCCCTTGAACGCAAGCGAAGCTTATATCGAGTTTGACTCGCAAGAACAGCGTTTTTTTGGTTCGAGTAGTTGCAATCGCTTCGCTGGCAGCTTTAAAAGTTCGGGGACAACCTTGAATCTCTCCAAAATTGCAAGCACGCGGCGGGCCTGTCTTGATGATGAAACGCAACGTATCGAAATGGAACTTTTTCAATCGCTCGAATTAGTAACGCGGTTTGAGATTGAGGCAGATACTTTGCGCTTGTACGAAAATGACCGTTTAGTTCTTGTTTTCAGGAAGTAGAGTTAGTAGTTCAAAGTTCAAAGGTAGAGACGCGATATATCGCGTATGAAACAAAATTCAAAAAAGTCTCCTTGTCTCCCTTTTCCCTAATCACCAATCACCAATCCCCAATCCCTAATTATGCGATCGCCAAAGAAAAAGTACGAATATACTATTAACCAGAGAAAATCCATCGGGGGTTAATTCATAATTCAGATGTCAGCAGTAACGCCAGAAATCCAACAGCGACTAGAACAACTCAAACAACAACTTCTCAAAGCGAATTATGCTTACTACGTCCTCGATAATCCCATCATGGAGGACTCAGTATACGACAAACTCTATCGAGAACTGCAAGACATAGAAACCCAATATCCCAAATTGATTGCACCCGACAGTCCGACTCAGCGAGTAGGCGATAAACCCGCCTCGCAATTTACCTCGGTTCGACACAATATTCCCCTCTACAGTTTAGAAAATGCTTTCAACCTAGACGAACTTGCCAAATGGCAAGAACGCTGGCGGCGCGTAACTCCCGATATTAAAGAGGTTGAATATGTTTGCGAGTTGAAAATTGATGGAAATGCGATCGCCCTAACCTATGAAAATGGCATATTAGTAAGAGGAGTCACGCGAGGAGACGGCGTAACCGGAGAAGATATTACTCAAAATGTTCGTACTATTCGTTCGATTCCCCTGCGATTAAATTTAGAAACGCCACCACCCGTTATCGAAGTTCGAGGCGAAGCATTTTTACCCCTCGATGAATTTGACAGAATTAATAAAGAACGCGAACAAGCAGGAGAATCCCTATTTGCTAACCCCCGCAACGCTGCTGCTGGAACTCTGCGACAATTAGATCCCAAAATAGTCGATAAACGGAGACTGGGATTCTTTGCTTATACCATCTATATCCCCAACGACGACCTTCTCAAATCTCAGTGGGAAGCTTTGAATTATCTCGTAGAAATGGGATTCGTCGTCAATCCCCATCGCAAACTTTGTCCCTCTCTCGAAGCGGTGGATGAATATTGCCAAGATTGGGAAACCCAAAGGCGAAATGTCCCTTACATGACCGATGGAGTGGTTATCAAGATTAATCGCTTTTCACTGCAAGAAGAACTCGGTTTTACGCAAAAATTTCCTCGTTGGGCGATCGCGCTTAAATATCCAGCCGAAGAAGCCCCTACAATAGTAAAACAGATTAGCGTCAACGTCGGACGCACGGGTGCAGTTACGCCCCTAGCAATAATGGAACCCGTTCATTTAGCGGGGACTATCGTACAAAAAGCTACTCTTCATAATAGCGATCGCATTGCTCAATTGGATATCCGCGTCGGCGATACCGTTATTATTCGCAAAGCAGGCGAAATCATTCCCGAAGTCATCCGCGTCATGCACGAATTGCGTCCCCCCAATACGCAACCGTTTCAAATGCCTACCCACTGTCCCGAATGTAGTTCGGCCCTAGTCCGTCCCATAGGCGAAGCAGCGACGCGATGCGTCAATAGTTCTTGTCCTGCTATTTTACGAGGTAGTATCGTTCATTGGGCCTCTCGCGATGCGTTGGATATTCGAGGTTTGGGAGAAAAAGTCGTTATTTTATTAATTGAAAATGGGTTAGTGAAATCTATTGCCGATTTATACGAACTCAAAACCGAACAAATTGCCTCCTTGGAACGGATGGGGACAAAATCGGCAGATAATTTAATTAATGCGATCGCGCTGAGTAAAATTCAACCCTGGTCGCGAGTTTTATACGGATTAGGCATTCGCTATGTTGGTAGCGTCAATGCCAAAATTCTCGCCGATAGTTTTCCTACCGTCGAACAATTATCCGAAGCTTCTATCGCGACTTTAGAATCGGTTTACGGTATCGGTTCAGAAATTGCCGAATCGGTGCATGATTGGTTTAAAATTGCCGCCAATCAAACCTTAGTTCGGCGTTTGCAAGCGGCAGGATTACAACTTGCTGCTTCTGTATCTAAAAAAGATAAATCGACTCAAAAAACAACTGCCTTAACGGGGAAAACTTTTGTGATTACAGGAACGCTACCCACCTTAAAACGCAACGAAGCAAAAGACTTAATCGAACAAGCAGGCGGAAAAGTAACGGGTTCGGTGAGTGCAAAAACCGATTATTTAGTCGTAGGCGAAGAAGCAGGATCTAAACTAGAAAAAGCTCAAGAATTGGGCATCACTCAACTTAGCGAAGCACAATTGCTAGAAATGCTGCGCTGATATCATAAAAAGCAAAAAAAATCTATTAATTTAAGAAAAAGTAACAATGTCCGAATCAAGCGCGATCGCCCAACCTACTTTAGAAACTACCTCAGAACCACTTGCGATAAGCGTCAAGAATCTGGGACTCAAACAAATCCAGCGACATATATTTCTGTGCGCCGACCAAACCAAACCCCTCTGTTGCTCGAAAGAAGCAGGTTTGGAAGCGTGGGACTACCTAAAACGTCGCCTAAAAGAACTAGGATTGGATAAACCTACAGAAACTAGTCCTAGCTGCGTTTTTCGTACCAAAGCCAACTGTCTGCGCGTCTGTACTGCTGGGCCTATCCTGCTAGTGTATCCCGATGGAGTTTGGTATCGCAATGCGACCCCAGAAGTCATAGAACGAATCATCCAAGAACATATCATAGGCGATCGCATCGTCGAGGAATATGCTTTTGTAACTCATCCTTTAATTGAAACAACGGCGAGTCAGTAAGCGAGCAAAAATACGTTTAAATTTTTATTCAGGTGGGCAATGTCTAAAATAAGCTACGGATAAAAGTTTTTGTATAAATCTAAGTACCAAATTTCTCAGATTCAATTAACATATTGGTTAGCGCAATAACTGTTCGAGCGGCCGATCTCATAGAGCGGCAATATTAATTCAATTAAAGCAGTTATCTTAACCCAGCAAGTACCGCTCATGAAAGACAATTTTTCAAAAGATAGCAAAAAACTATTACTAGTTGACGACGACCCTAATTTAATTTTGTTAGTAAAAGACTATTTGGAGTTTCAGGGCTATGAGGTTATGACAGCCGAAAATGGTCGAGAAGCTTTGGAGATTTTAGACAATCATATTCCCGATATGATTATTTGCGATGTAATGATGCCAGAAATGGACGGCTATGCTTTTATAGAAAAAGTCAGACAAGAGCCTCACTTGAGTTGGATTCCCTTCATGTTTCTTTCTGCAAAAGGTCAAAGTCAAGACCGAGTTAAAGGACTGAACAACGGGGCTGACGTGTATATGGTCAAGCCTTTTGAACCCGAAGAACTCGTCGCTCAGGTTGAATCATCGCTCAAACAGTCAAAACGCTTGATGCGCCAACCTCCCACAAAAGCCAACGAACACCAAAAAATTCAGGTTCCTCAAAACATCGAATTAACTCCCACCGAGTTAAAAGTCGTGCAATTATTGGCGCAAGGATTGGCTAACAAGTTTATTGCGGAAAAACTCAATGTCAGTCAGAGAACGATTGAAAGCCACGTCTCTAATATGCTGAACAAAACCAATTTAAAAAATCGTACCGAATTAGCGCGTTGGGCAATTGAAAGTCAGAGGGCTTGAATTAGCGATTCTTTCTTTTTAACTCGATGTTGCAAGAAGTCCCTCACCACAGCGTAGCTTGGTGACGGGACGGGGCTTTTAAACGCCTGGGAAACCACAGGCGACAGCCCCTCATGAATTGCAACCAGCAAATATAGCGTGCGTAGCACACCTTATCATACCCTTTGTGCTATACTAAAAAATATCTAACAGAAGGTCGAAATGTTTAGAGTTGTCAAAGTCAGACTGTATCCAACCGAGTCGCAGCAAATACGGCTAGCTCAATGGTTCGGTTGTTGCCGTTGGTTCTGGAATTATTCTTTAGACCTAACTACCAAAACTTATCAGCAAACAGGAAAAGGTCTTTCTAGAGTACAAATTCAGTCAATGCTACCCGCTCTCAAAAAAGAATATGAGTGGTTAGCAGAACCATATTCGCAATGTCTACAGTTTGTTGCTTTGACCCTCTCTCAAGCATTTCTCAACTTCTTTGAAAAACGAGCTAAGTACCCTAATTTCAAAAGCAAAAGAAGCAAACAGTCTATTAGCTTTCCTCAGAATGTACAGATAATAGATAAGGGATTGAAGCTTCCTAAGTTGGGAGTAGTTGAAGCTAAACTATCAAAGTTATATCCTGGGGAAGTCAAAACCGTAACGATTAGTAAAAACCCAAGTGAAAAATACTATGCTTCAATATTATTTGAAATTGAGGGAGAAGAACCTAGTCCAAGCACAGATGGAAAGGCAATAGGTTTAGACTTAGGGCTAACTCATTTTTGTATCACCTCGGATGGTTCTCAGTATAATAACCCTAAGCACTTATATAAACATCAAAGAAACTTAGCGCGGAAACAGAAGAAACTTTCTCGTAAGAATCTTGGTTCTAGAAGTAGACACAAAGCTGTCAAGCTAGTAGCAACAATTCACGAGAAAATTTTCAATACTCGTAGAGATTTCTTGCATAAACTATCTTCTAAAATCGTGAACGAAAACCAAGTCATTGTTGTAGAAGATTTAGCGGTACTGAACATGGTACGCAATCATAAATTAGCCAAGGCGATTAGTGATTGTAGTTGGGGGACTTTCACAACTTTTCTAAAATACAAGTGTGAAAGAAATGGAAAAGTGTTTGTCAAAGTAGACAGATTTTTTCCTAGCTCCAAAACCTGTTCTAACTGCTACCATCAAGTAACTGAAATGCCTCTAGATGTTAGAAGTTGGCAATGCCCTAAATGTGGTACTAATCACGATAGAGATGTCAATGCAGCGACTAACATCAAAGATGAGGGATTAAGACTATTAGCGTTGGGGCACAGCGCTACTGCTTCAGGAGGGCGTGTAAGACCAAGCAAAGGCTTTGCTTTTGTTAGGCAGCACCCGATGAATGAAGAATCCCACGCTACACCGTCAGGTTAGCGTGTGGAGTGTCAATAACAAAATCTATCCTTCTCATCGGGAGTCGCTTGCTCTTGCGAAGTTCGCAAAGCGCCAAGAAGCGTAGAAACAATCACACAACGCTTAGCCTCTCCTCCATTGAGACTCGACAGCGTTAAGCGCCCTTTCGTGCGAATTGTTGTGTTAGTACAAGTATCGGTTGGGTTGTAAACGGGACATCCCTTGTAGTTAAAGCGAACTCTATACATCCCTTGCGATCGCGGTAAATTTGATTCAGAATCGATCCCAATTGTATTAGAAAAACTATTCCAAGCAACCTTGTCAGGCGCGAGACTCGACCTGTGTACTGCCCATTGAACTCCGCTATCTCCTTCTCGAAAGCTAGCTTGCCAAGTTTCTCTTTCTTGCATGGCTCGACTTTGGGCTTGTCGCATCGCTTGGTATACTTGGTTACTAGCAGAATTAAGCTGCTGGCGGTTGAAAAATCCTAGCCAACTTGGAACTGCGATCGCGCTTAAAACGCCAAAAATTGCGACTATAATAACAAGTTCTAGTATCGTGAAGCCGCGACTAAACTGATTGATTTTTGGATAGTCCATGCAAGAGAACTGACAGAAAAATATCTTAAATCATATATTTTCTGCTCTTTAATTGCAATCTTCATCCGCTCCAGTCGCGATCGCGCCTAAACGAGTCGTAACCATCACGCAGCGTTTGTTAAAACTTGTATTGGTATTGGATAAATTTAGTTGAGGTATAGGATTAAACGAAAGCCTAGACTGCGTACAAAGCTCGTTTGAAGACCATACCGGACAACCTTTATAGTTAAATACCATGCGATAGAAACTACCTGTCGTAGGCAAGGTACTTCCAGCAGCATCGATTTGAATCGAATTAGCTGACTGTTCCCAACGAATCCCCGATGGAAGAACATCTGGATTAGTAGGGCTTTTATAGACAGCCCATTCAACTGTATCTGGAGTAGTTGGGGATTGGCGAATGCTAACTTGCCAAGCTTCTCTTTGTTGGGAGGCTCGACTTTGCGCTTGACGCATGGCTTGATAGATTTTATCATTAGCAGTATTGAGTTGCTGGCGGTTGATAAAACCCAGCCAACTAGGAACTGCGATCGCGGCTAAAATTCCTACCATAGTTACAACAGCCAGCATTTCTAATAAAGTAAAGCCAGCAGTAGCTTGTTTTTTCATTGCTAGTTGGAAAAATATTAATTAAATTTATCGATAACTCCGCGTAGCGTCACGCGAGTTTGCAAGGTAGGAAGCTCGTCTTGCGCGTTAGCTCCCTCCTTACCATAAGTATTCCCACGAAGGTACAGAATAATATCTTGGTTTTGTCCTATCTCGTTACCAATTCTTCTGACGCAGGCGAAAAAACTCCGGTTATTAGTATCGTCGCTAGGAAGGCGAACATAACTGCTTCCATAGCTACTAACACAATCTGGTATATTTATCGTGCTAGCGGGTTCGTCAACGAAATCCACTAAAACTTCAGGCGGTGAATCGCTAAGAGACGGGCTACCTGCTCCTTGTGTAAATTGAAGATTAGTATTTGAAGAGTCCAAAGGCCAAGTTGGAAAGTTATTGGCTTCAGCCGGATCGACAAAGCCTGGAGACTTAGCTAAAGTAGAGAAGTTTGAGGCATCGTATTTAGGAAGTTCGTAGCGTAGGATTCTCGATTTTCCTTTCCATTTAGGATCGGGAATTGTTGATTGTAAATAAACGATTAAACTATAAGAACGCCGTCTCAATTTGAGATTATTACACTCTTGTTGTGCAGGTTGTGCCAATCTCGCACAATCCGTTCTACTAAGGTCGCTTTCCTGGGAGGCACTTAGCGGTTCAGTTTTCCAAAAAGCTAAAATGGGAGTTCCGACCGAACTAAAGTCAGGTAGATAATCATAAATATAGTGAAGAGGCCCACTTCCGTCAGCCCCTCTTCTCTGAGTTCCGTCATAGACATAGACTGACTCCCTCAAGTCTTCCGCAATAAAATCGAGTGCTGTCTGTATTGATTGTTGAGTTTCTTCCCGTGCAGCTTCCCGTTGGTCGGTTTGCAATAGTTCTACCATAGCCGCCAACAATCCAGTAATAGCAATGCCTGCAACCACCATTGCTACCAGAAGTTCTGTAATGCTAACCCCTGCATTTTTTTTGTAGCGGTTAACCGACCAAAGTTGAGAAATAAAAGAGAATTTTTTAGAAATCATTATTGATTATTTCCTTAAGGTAATTAAACAGTATTTAAGAAAAAAATAATTTTAGAATTTTAAGAAAGATAAGCTCGCCATACTATGTATTTTCTAGAAAAAGTCAATATTTTTTCATTGCCTAAATTTCATAATTTTCTTAAAACAGGTTTATTTTATTCTCAATTAATCAGCAAAGTAATTAATTTTAATAGAAAAACTTGGGTTGAATTTACATCTTGCAACAGTCATAACAACCGCCAGGGAATTAATTCCCCGGCTCATATATAGCGAGTCTAAATAAATCATGAATATTGTAGTGCGAGCTTCTAGCTCGCACTACCGAAAAATTACGTTCATAAATCAAATAGACTCGCTATATAAAGACCATTACAAGGAACTGAAAAAAGCTTTAGGCATTAGTTTAGTCCTCTTGAGAGGACTTTATTTATTAGCACGGAAATTAATTTCCGTGCGGGTTAGACTTTCCTGTAGCAATACCAATATTGACAAGCTTATACTACATCCTACATTCCTTAATTAGCTCTCTGTAAAAACTCCCGATATCTTCTAAGCGAAGGTGTTAAATCGCCTCGTGCGAAGTCAGCATACAAGACAGCAAGAGGTCGTTCGGTTTGTTGGGCTATTGAGTCAGTCACTCGCAAAGGAGCGGTATCTGTCATCAATTGACCGCTCAAAAGTTTTGGTTCGGCCGCCTTTGAATATACCCTGACTCCCATGCGAAAGGCGAGGATTTGAGCTTGTGAAGGCGTACTAAGGTCGCGTATCTGCGGGTCGCTAACTCCTGGGTCGCGAAAGATTTGTACGATGAAATTTTCGTCCTCCGATCTTTTGGCTTGACTCGGTTGAGTGGGAGTACAAGGAGTCGTGCTACAGATTGAAGTTGGGGGAAACATATCGCTAATCCTATTGGGATTCGTCAGACCACTAATCGGTGGCGGTAGTTCGTCATTGCGATAATCGCCTTGTTCGACAAGCAATCTTACTCGGTCTACTTCTTGTTGAGCGATTAAAATTGCTTGCTCTGCTCTTTTGTTCTGGACGCGAGTAGCAGCAGCCATCAAAATTGGGGGCGTACTAGCAGCTAGCACCAAGGTAATAACCAAAATTCCAACTAGAGATTCTAGTATGGTTAATCCTTCTTCAGAACGTTTGCTATATTTTTTGGGCTTTTTTGAGGAGAAAGATTTTGCCCCCCTAACTGTTTGAATTATGAGTCGATGCAACATCTGTACTATGTACCTCCGTTTTTTCGTTATGGTGATTATGGGCAGGTTAGTTGTGGATCTGGATCGACTCTGACCCCGCTTACCGTAGCACATCGCAGTCTGCGAACATAAGGATCTTCGAGCGGGAGTTCTCGATAAAACTCGCTACGAGTGTTGCTAGGAGTTACGAAACGACTTGCCACCGGGCCAGCGGGAGCATACTGCAAGCCCACATCATAACCCCAACGGCGTAGAGGTGCTTCGTAATATCTAATGCTTTCAGTAGGTGCTCTTTGGGCATCAGTCAAGGTATTGTTAGGTTCCCAACCGTCTTGCCCAGCATTATTGCCTCGTTTTTCTTGGTCGAAGGGAGCAGTTGCAGAAGTACTGAAATTTAACTGAATGAAAGCGCCAGCAATATGAAGATTTCGCCCGCTCCAATTTTCTAAAAAGCGTGGAAAATTGTGCATTCCACCGTAAGATTGTCCCCCACGAGAAGGAACGGTACCGCTGACAATGGTAGCGTTAATGCGAACGTTGTTAGGCGGAACCGATAGGGCTTTTCCATCTTCAAATGTCATATATGCTCGATTGGTTCCGCCATTAGGTCTGGTGGTAAACCCAAAAGGAAGTGCATCGCTTTCTCGTCCGAAAGCCTGCTCTCGCAAGGTAGAACCGAGCGGAAGGGGAGCGGACGGGCAACTATTCGGATTGGGTAGGTTTCCAGAATCATTTCCAGTGGTGTTAACGCAATATAAAGGAAATCCATTGCGAGCAATTTTAATTGGCAAGGCAGCATTGACATCGTTAGAAATTGAACCATTTTCTCTGACCCAAGAGCGATTCGCATCTCCGGCAGAACCTCCCGTGCCAGGCGCATTAAGGTTACGATAGGACGAATTAGTAGCTCCTATATTAAGTCTCCTGATTCCCTCGGCAATACTACCATCGTCAAAATTTGGCGACAAAATAGAAATAGCATCTGCAATAATTTCTGCTGGTCTCCAAGTATCTCCCCGACGGGCAAATCTGGGATTGAGTGTAGATCGCGTATAAAAGTTACTCCATGAATCTGGGGGGAGCGTTTCACAGAACTCTTCAATGGGAGTAGTGTTAGTGGAACAACTGTTAGGGGGGTTCGGAACCGATGTATCAGCAGCGTGTAAGTTGAAAGCACTATCGTCGCCTTGAATGTAGACAGAATTGTCAGAAATAAATGCTAAACCTCTAAGAGCAAAGTCTGGAGGCGGAACAGGATCGCGACGCAGATCTGAACCTTTACGCAAGCGGAAGCCATGAGGCCGGCGGTCTGGGTCGGCATAGAAGTCTACAGGTTTAGGACTGATGCCAGTAGTGGTATTGAGAGGTGGATCGACTGGGTTGGCAGTAACAGCATCCATGCGACAGGTAGCAGTGACAATCTCAGTCGCGGTATCGCAGGAACCTCCTGCACTAGCCGCAGGTCTAGCAATGCCATCTTCTCGAATAGCATCTTCGCGGAAAGCATAGATAACACCACTGTAAGGGAGCCAGGTTTCTCCATTAATAGCATTGCGTCTGAGCAAATCTAAGTCTAAATCCAAAACTCTGACGGACATGGATTCGCGACCGTTGAAGATTCCTTTGTCGAGAAAACTAACAGCCACTGACGTTCCATTATCTGTAATCCGATTAACTCGACCTGTCATGTTAGTAGTATTCGGAGTTGTCCAATTTCCCCTGGTTCTGGGTTGAATCGCGATCGCGCCAATACCATTTTCAGTACCATTTTCTATTTGATCGCTGTTAGTATCTTGAAGCACTCTATAGGTATAGTTACCATTGATAGCAGTGTTAGAGATATAGGGGTTACTAACATAGGGTTCGGTAGCAGGCTGAGTTACAGTCGCGCTAGGATCTGCCGCTAGTGCTATTGTCGTTGCCGTACCACCATGATTGTGCGCAGCGACCGGAAAAAGATAAAACAGAGAAGGAAACTTGGGGCGATCGCTTTTAGGAGCAATGCTTGTTGCTAGACGGATAAATCGCTGTTCTGTCGCTACAGTATTAGGAGTACCAAATCCAAAAAAGTTATTTCCGGTTGCTGTGCTAAAGTCAAAACCAAGAGCGATCGTATTTCCTGAGTTATAAGTTACACCCCCATAATTAAAGCCACTGACAAACTGGACTGTATACTGATATCGATTTGGCGTGTTTGGCACGTTAGCAAAACCAAAACGGCGATCGCGAGCTACTTGTTCTTTAAGATGAACCAACCGAGCAACTGTTTGATTGGTTGCGGTTAGAGCGTTAATGTAATTGTCTGGAGTAGAACCAGTAGGCAAGCCAGCACCCGCAGCCTGGGAACCCGCACCATCTAAATCTGCTTGCAAAGCAGTATCGAGAGCAAGTAAGGCTGCTCGATTGACGGTCTCAGTTCCAGTAGTGCTGGCGTAGTTAATATCTTGAAGGTTATCAATGTTATACGCTAACATCCCCAAGGTACAAGAAGCTGTTTGCAGTGTGGTTTTGTCTGCAAGGCTAAGATCTTCATAATTCTCACTATCTAACTGTTGTAATGCTCGTCGAAGGTTAGAATAGTCTCCCCACGCAGTCAAAATAGGAAGAGGATGTACGTCTGCCCCAACTGAGGGAACGGCGGGCGAACCTGTCGTATCTTGTCTTGCAGGAAACGCACCAAAGGGATCTCCAGCAAAGCTAGCTAAGTTTCTTAGTGCATTCCCTAGGGGTTGTCCATTAGCAACAGCAGATGCAAAAGTCGTTGCACTAGTTGCTGGCGGGTTAAATTCCCAGCCATCAGTTCCATTTCCTGTCAAAAAGTCGGTATTAAGTCGTGCAGTACCTCCTACAGTTATATTACTGAAATTCGTACTGTTGAAAATCGTTCCACCAATTAGATTCCCAGAACCATCAAGCTGACGAGTTCCAGGATGCGCCGTGGTTGCCAGACAAGCAATGGGAAAATCGCGATCTGTTCCAGCACTGTGATAGATTGCAGTGGACTGAACGGCAGCTAAATTATCCCGTAGCGTTTTCCACTGTCGCTGTTCGTGAGCGCGGTTAACCATCGAACTACCAGTAGCAGCATTAGCCAAGGGAGGATATAGGGGATCGTTGGCTCTCAACCAACCAAATGTATTACCCAGTTCCAAACGCTGTCCTACAATCACTCGCAGTCCTTCTGCCCAAGCACGACGCTCCCAGTAACCATCTAGTCCTTGACTGTCAGGAATAGTGGTACTTAAACTGGTCAAAGTTGCATAGTTGGGATCGGTCGTCGGAATGGTAGTGCCAATTCTTTGACCGTTTAGACCGATGCGATCGTTATATTGGGGTTTTGGTCCATAGCGGTTATCAGCGCGATAAGTATCGTCTACATAAGGCGCTCTTGCAGATTTGTTAATGACTCGTCCTTGTTTAACAAGATCTCGATCCTTCCAAGCGCTATCTCTTACATTCGTTTTATTGTTAACATCGCCATTGCGGTTACGGTTTTGATTAGTAGTAAACAGAACTACTGGATCGAGCGATATAGTAGTTGGAGTATTGGGAGTAATACCAACAAGATTAGTAGAATCTGTGGTTGGATTTAATTCAAAGGTTGAACTTTTTCCAGAAACTCCATAGATGTCAAAATTTGATTTAGAGCCAGATTCAAAGGCATTATCTCTGAGCGATCCGCTCATGATCTGACCCAGAAATGGAGGAGTTGTTTCATCTGACGTTCCTCCAACGGTTATTTCAGAATTTTCCCGCGTGTACAAACAAGAGCGAGGAGAACTAATTAAATAAGTATTAACCTGGGTGCCGCCAATAATTAAATTTCCCTCTGTGTGCATCGATCCATTCCATCTGAAGGCAGGGCCTGGGAAAATTTCTAAGTCATTGCGAAACCAAGCGCCCCATTTGTTGCCTCTTTCTGCTTGTCGGTCTTGTTGCATTTCCAGAGTAGCAATTGTCCGACTTGCTGTATTATTGCTATCAATAGCCAGCGCCGTTACCTGAAATGCCCGACGCACGAGTGCCGCACCGAGTTGATCCCAACCTGCATCTGGCGAACCATAGATATCTTGACAAGCAGCATCGCCAGAGCGAACTAAGTTAATCGGGCCATTGCGGACAACCAATCTAGGCGCTTTGATACTGTCGCTAGCCGTGCGGTCGGTATCGTCTGCGGTACTGGTAGTGCCGCGATCGTCCACCGTTCTTGTCAAAAGCGAGTAAGCGATCGTTTTGTCGTTTCCGTCCCCGCCAGTATTAAGTTTAAATGACCAGGCATTATCTAATACGCCGTCGTTATTAATATCAATGCGGGTTTCATCTGGAAAATCATATGGGTTCTGTACGCCAGCAGTAGCTGGATCGATATCTTGTATGTCTGGCTTGATATTCTTTAAAATCTCGTCCAAATCTTTATCTGAAGGTAAGCCACCTGGCATACGCGGATCTTGCCGAAAAAGATACTCTATCTTTGCTTTTGCACGGTCGATCGCGGGAGTGGCAGCATTATAAACAACCTGTTGATTTCTCTCCCCGATTACTTGGGTGGTTCGATTGAGCGATCTAAACAACAGCGAACTAACCACCAAAGACATGATTAGTAGCAGAATCGCAATGGTTGGCAGGACAAAGCCTCGATTTGAAGCCATCCGTCCTCTACTCAAAACTAAGGTTAGCCTCCTAAATCCCCCAAAAATAGGAAATAAGGTTTTGACCCCCCTCGTTCCCCCCTTGGTAAGGGGGGATGAAAGGGAGCGCAATTTGGTTGACTGTGTAAGTTTTGTAATCGTTTCTAATAGTGATTTTGGTAGCGCTATTAAAGCCAATAGCGATCGCACCAACCGTATTATCCAATTTTGGAAAAGCTTATTAATACCTTCTGCTTTTGATGACTTTTGGGGAGGTCGAAAAAGGTTTTGAAATAGATTGTTTCGTTTGTGCCTTGACATATCTTCTTGCTTGTTCAAGCTCTAATTAACGTGAATGTTATTGATAGATAAAAATAAATATCGAATTTTTGAAGGATTCCTAAAAATAAGAAGTGTATATTCAGTCGTAACCGCGATCGCACTCCAGAAGCAACCGCAAATCTACGCATGATTTCGTTTCTTTTCAGTAAAGCTTTTCAGTAATTTCCGCAGGAGATTCCCATAAACGCTTACTAAAAATAGATTGGATATTCAGATTTAGCTTACCCATCAACCGAGAAAAAAATAACATTTGATAGCGGTTCTCGTCCCCCTAGCCCCCCCAACCCTTACAAGGGTAGGTTTTTTACAAAGGGAGAAGTAAAAGCTCAATTAAGAGGTAAAAGTAAAACAGAAGTAAATGGCAACTTGTCACAGATGAAATTAAATCAACATCTTAAA
>JAAUUT010000236.1 GCA_012031035.1 Candidatus Altimarinota bacterium
GACTTGACGATCTCTTTCGACAATAGGAGAATTCCGTTTGGCTTGCTCTGCCGTCGCACCGCGCAGGCGAACGGTTTCCACCGCAAAAAGATTGCTGTTCCCGTTAGCAACAATTGACCGAATTGAAGAATCGGATCGAGTCGCCATCCCTGAAACAACAAAATCAGACCGCACAACAAACCAACAGCCGCAAAAAAGATATCGTGATCTCTTGAGAGTTCTGGACGAATGGATCGCAAGAAATAGAGTCCTGCTCCAGCTACTGCTAGAAAAATCCCTAAAATACTAGCTGAGTTCAGCCCAAAATTAACCATTATCGCTCTCCATTCTTCGTGATTTTGGTGTAAGTGTTTCGGATTTCTCCCCTAGTTTCGGGACACTCGACCGCTCTATCAAACTTATTTCCTACTTCAATCCAGAACATTTTTTGGATTGAATTTTACTACCTGCACATCAATTATAAGCTATCAAAAGAAAAGGATTTTGTCGTCGAAGTCGAATCGCTCCAAGGAAGTATGTCAAGATAGAGTAGTAAGCACACGACGATCGAATCCCGAATGACTTCAATTTTGCTGAAATCTCCAACGCTAAACGCGCCAACTGTACGCCAATTGTCTAATGGCTTGACAATTGTAGCAGAGCAGATGCCAGTAGAAGCGGTTAACCTCAACTTATGGCTGAATGTTGGTTCGGCAATAGAAAGCGATGAGATTAATGGCATGGCTCACTTTTTAGAGCATATGGTATTCAAAGGAACTCCCCGTCTCGCCAATGGAGAATTCGAGCGCTTAATTGAAGAACGAGGGGCAGTAACTAACGCAGCAACAAGCCAAGAATATACTCATTACTACATCACGACGGCTCCCAAAGATTTCGCCGAACTCGCACCACTACAGTTAGATGTTGTTCTCAATCCTACTATTGCTGATGATGCTTTTGAAAGAGAGCGATTAGTGATTTTAGAAGAAATTCGTCGCTCAGAAGACAATCCCCGTCGCCGAACTTTTTATCGAGCGATGGAAACCTGTTTTGAAAGCTTACCCTATCGTCGCCCGGTTTTAGGCCCAACTTCGGTTGTTGAGAGCCTAACTTCACAACAAATGCGAGATTTTCACAGCTATTGGTACCGCCCTCAAGCAATGAGTGCTGTTGTTGTAGGCAATTTACCCGTGGAAGAATTAATCGATATTGTGGAAGAAGGATTTTCACAATCCACAAGCTTTAATACACAATTGAGGGTTCAAAATTCACAATTTTTTATTCCCGAAGCACCTTTACAGACATTGTTCGCCGAGAATATGTCGATGAAAGCTTACAACAAGCGCGATTGGTGATGGCATGGCGCGTTCCTGGGTTGACGGAACTCTCCCAAACTTATGCACTAGACGTTTTAGCCGTAATTTTGGGACAAGGAAAAGTGTCTCGCTTATTTCGCGATTTGCGCGAAGATCGTGCTTTGGTATCGCAAATTGGTGCTAGTAATATGACTCAAGGGATTCAGGGAGTTTTTTATATTTCTGCACAATTACCAACAGAAAATATTCCTAAAGTAGAAGCTGCGATCGCCGAACATATTCGTAAAATTCAAGAAGAATCCGTCACGGAAGAAGAACTCAAGCGCATTCGTACCCAGGTTGCCAATCGCTTTATTTTTAGCAACGAACGACCGAGCGATCGCGCTAATCTTTATGGCTATTACTACTCTCAATTACAAGACTTACAACCCGCTCTTAATTATCCAACTCACATTCAATCTCTGACAGTCGCCGACATCCAAGCCGCAGCCAAGCAATATCTCGACCCAGAGGCTTATGGTGTCATTGTAATGAAACCTGCTTAGTCACTTGTCCTTCGTCCCTTGTCATTTGTCCTTCGTTATCTGTGAAAGTTTAGTTTTATTTAATAATGACCAATGACTAATGACTAATGACTAATAACTAACAATGTGGAATCAAATTGCCGATCGCATTTCTCAAGTTAGCTCGACTAAATTTCAGGTTGAAAGCCGTCGTTCGGTTAGTGGCGGCTGCATCAATCAAGGCTATGCCATAACGGGAAATGAGCTAACTTATTTTGTCAAAATCAACCAAGCCTCTCAAGTTGACATGTTTGAAGCCGAAGCCTTCGGACTCAAGCAAATGCTAGCTACTCGCACTATTCGAGTTCCCGAACCGATTTGCTGGGGAATTGCCGATCATTCTAGCTATTTGGTCATGGAATGGCTTGAATTCGGTCGGGCAACGACGCAAGCTTGGGAGGAGATGGGGCGCAAACTCGCTGCAATGCACCAAGCAGGCGGTTCTAGTCAGTTTGGTTGGGAGCGCAATAATACGATTGGGTCAACGCCACAAATCAATACTTGGACGGAAAACTGGGGCGATTTTTTTGCCGAGCATCGTATAGGCTATCAGTTACAACTCGCTAAGCGCCGAGGGGGAAGTTTTCCCGATTATCCGCAAGTGGTGGAAGTCGTCAAAGATTTTTTAGCAGATAGAATGCCCGAACCATCATTAGTACATGGGGATTTGTGGTCGGGAAATGCGGCGGTATTGGAGACGGGAGAACCCGTTATTTTAGATCCTGCCACTTATTATGGCGATCGCGAGGTGGATATCGCTATGACAGAATTATTTGGGGGGTTTCCAGCAGCATTTTATCGCGGTTACAATCAAGTTTTTCCTTTAGATGAAGGTTACGAGCGACGTAAAACCCTCTATAATCTTTACCATATTCTCAATCACTTCAATCTTTTTGGTGGGGGATATGGTTCTCAAGCCAATCGAATGCTCGGACAAATTCTTGCGAGTCAATAAATGGTAATGGGTTATCCTTGAGTCGTTACACCTCGCCCATTACCCATTTCACCATTTTTTTCTTAACGAAAACGCTTTTTGCGACGAGCTACAGCTTTGCGCTTTTTCTTTTCGATGGGAGTCTCGAAGTGACGACGACGCTTAATATCTGCAAAAATTCCTGCTTTAGAGACTTGACGCTTAAAACGACGTAACGCTGATTCAATATTTTCGTTTTGTCCTACAACCACTTGGGTCATTCAGTTTCCTCCTAAACATTAGACTTATAAATTAAAAATGCGAGCGTTGTTCATTGAATCATTTAGAGAAGATTTTTAGCAAGCTCCGCTTCCAGAGCGTGAAAAAGAGTCGAGGATATAACACCCCCGACTTTTTTAGTCGGCTTTTTTATACTAATTTTTTCTCTTAAACAATTTTAGCATGATAGAGCAACTGCTATGTTTAGAAGGGCGATCGCGATTTAACGGCGACCAGCGACTAGTTATCAAATGTCATTTGAAAAATGTCTACAAAATTACTACAAGTAGAGAATTTATTTCATCTCGAACAGATCGGGCGCTATTTTGGTGGAGGATTTAGTTTTTCACCAGATGGCAAAACACTAGCCTATGTAGTGCAAAGAGCCAAGATAACTACAAAAAATCACAAGCAAGATTTTCTTTGGGGAAACGATCGCGCTGATGTTTGGTTAATAGATTTAGCAACTCTCATCCCAGTTAATCTTACCAAAGGAGCGACAGAAGATGTCGGTTATTGGTCGCCTGCTTGGTCGCCCGATGGAGAAAGGTTAGCGATGCTATCGACAAAAGGGGGAAATGTTACGCTTTGGGTTTGGTCGAGAACGACGGGAGAATTACAGCAACTGACCGACCGAGGAATCGCTTTTGAAAATGTGCGCGATCGCCCTTATGATTGGATTTCTAATGAAGAAATTATTTGTACTATTTTGCCAGAAAATGAAAAACCTTGGGGGATGATTATCGAACGAGATGCACCCCTAAAAGCCTTTCGAGGAGCGCAAATAGCCAACCAAGGAGAAGAAATAACGATTAGCGTTTTACCTTTAATGTCAAAAGAAGGCTGGCACTCTACCCGATCGGGTGAGTGTCCAGATGAATTTTGACCAATAAACAAACGTGCGACAGCACCTCTTATGGTAAAATAATCCCATAAGATATTTGG
>JAAUUT010000114.1 GCA_012031035.1 Candidatus Altimarinota bacterium
TCTAAACTTAACAAAGATTTTGCTTGAAAAACGGCTAAATTATCGGTCAGGGATTGATGGGGGTTGGGGGTGGTGGTGCGGCGATTTTTTCGCGTTGGGAGGCTAAAGCTTGGAGGATCTTTGAGAAAATTGCCCTTGAAGTTGTTTAATCGCTGCCAAGAGGCGCTTTCGGCTCAACTGTTGAAAGCGCAGGCGGTTGATAAGGTTGAGAACTAAGACAATAAAAAGACAAATAATGGGAAATAATATAACGTTTGAAGAGATCGCGACTAACAGACTAAAGAAAGTCAGAATAACGGCTATATATTCGGCAATTTCTAACCAGTGAAGTCGTGTTAACTGCATAGTCCTCAAATCGGGTTAAATCCCTAAAATCATTCTGGCAATATTGAAATAAATTAAAACGCCTAGAACATCCACCGCAGTTGTAATAAATGGTGCCGACATTAAAGCCGGATCTAATTTGAGCGCTCGAAACAAAAACGGCAATGCCGAACCTGCAATAGATGCGAGAATTGCGATCGCCACCAGACTCAACCCAACTGCCACAGAAACTGCCCACCTTCCCTGCAACCAATAAGCCCAAAACATAGCAACTACGCCTAAAATCAATCCCAAAAGACCTCCAGCAAGTGCCTCTCGGAAAATCACTTGTCCCGCTCCTAAATCGCGAATTTCTTCGGTATTTAAGCCACGAATCACGACAGTTGAAGATTGAGCGCCCACATTACCGCCCGTCCCTACCAATAATGGAATAAAAGCTGCTAAAACTGCCATTTGTTCTAAGACGGCTTCTTGTGACTTAATAATCGTACCCGTGACCGTATTCGTAATTAACAAGACAAACAACCAAACGACTCGCTTGCGGGCAACTGTAATCAAATTGGTTTGAAAATAGTTTTCTCCATTCGATTGCAAGCCACCCAAAGCATAGATATCTTCAGTTGCTTCCTGCTCTAAAATATCGATTACGTCATCTACTGTGACCACGCCGACTAAGCGTTGTTCCCGATCCACAACGGGCAAAGCTAGCAGATCGTAGCGTTGAATGGTTCGGGCAACTTCTTCCTGGTCGGTATCGGTATGGACGCAGACAACATCGCGCGTCATGATTTCGCCGAGAGTTTTTTCGGCGGAAGAGATAACCAAATCTCGCAGCGATACAATTCCTGTTAGGTGGCGAGAGGCATCGGTGACGTAGAGATAGTAAATAATCTCAGAAGTTCTGGCTAAAGCGCGAATTCTTTCTAACGTTTCCGTTATCGTTAGGGTTTCTTTAAGAGAAATGTATTCTGGGGTCATGATACGCCCTGCTGTATCTTCTTCGTACCCCAACAGCAAAGCAGTGGCTTGGCGTTCCCCCAGACTCAATTGTGAAAGCAGGCGACGAACAATCTTAGCAGGAAGTTCGTCAAACAGCTTAGCTCGGTCGTCGGGAGACATTTTATCGACGACATCGAGGACTTCTTGATGCTTAAATTTTTGCAGGAGTGCTTGTTGAACGGCTGAATCGAGATGTTCGTATACCGCGATCGCTTCATCTTTTGCTAGCAAGCGAAATGCGATCGCCTGCATTGACTCTGGCAATCCTTCGATCGCTTCGGCAATATCGACAGGTTGTACTGGAATCAACAAGGCTTTTGCCCCTTCTAAATTTTCTTGTTCCAGTAAGAGTTGCAGTTGGCTGCAAACCAACTGACGCAACTCGCTTCGAGAACCCGATCCGATCGCAGTCATTTCCTCAGTCAAGGTTTCTCCTTTCTTTCTTTGAGATAAGCCATAGGCAAATACAACACTCCTGCTGAATCATTCTATCGAGGTTGACCTCATAGCAATTTCCAGTTGAGCGTACAGAGACGGGATCGATAAAGGTGCAGAAAAAAGCTCGGATAATCGCTAAGATTGTTTACGTCTAGTCTTTACGCACGCAATTTACATCATGCGTCCTCGACAAACGTTAGTTGAAATTTTTTCTACCTTTGCACAATTTGAAGCAGAACAGTTTAGTCGATGGATGACCGATAGCCATCTACGTCGCAGTATACAGAATTGTCTAGCTCAAGGAACTTCTGTCGAGCGATCGGAAAGTTTTTGGGGACTATACTGGTATAAAGTTTGGCAATCTCAATCTCCCTCAGAAAAGCAACAAAATCATAAAGCACAATGGCATTTAACCGCTTATTTGCAGGAATCCTGTTATTGGGCGGCTCAAAAAGCTATTCTCAATTTTCCCAGAACTCAATATACTCTCTCCGATGGCTTTCAAGTCGCGATCGCCTCAATTGAAAAAGTCTTAAAAGGGTTCAGTATCGATCGCGGTTACAACCTCAAAAACTACGCTACCGTCATTTTTGGCAACGTCATTCGGGAAACGTTACGCCAGCGTCAGGAAGTCGATATTTGTACGCCTTGGGCGCTACTGCGCAAACTCAGTCAAAAACGCTTGGTAGAATCTTTACTAGCATCGGGGTTAAGCAAGGACGCGATCGCTCGCTACCTTCTGGCTTGGAAGTGTTTTAAGACGCTTTACCAGCCGACCGTTGGAGAAAATCAAACGAATACCCGCCAACTCAAGAAACCAGAACAAGCTACTTGGGACGCGATCGCCTCTCTCTATAATAAAGAACGCTCCCCCGCCGAAGCCTTATCTAACCCCCAAACCCTCGAACAGTGGTTAGTTAACTGCGCTAAAGCCGCTCGTTCCTATCTCTATCCTGCTGTAACTTCGATTAATGCGCCAACAGCAGGACAAGAAAATGGGGAATTACAAGATTTGTTAGCAGAAAGTGAATCTGAATCGTTGCTAGCAGACGCGATCGCGCAACAAGACGAACAAGCGAGATTTCGAGAGCAAAGTCAATTGAACGAGGTTTTAACAACGGCTTTGCAGAAGTTGGATGCAGAATCTCAACAACTTTTGCATCTTTACTACAACAAAGGCTTGACGCAACAGGAAATGGCTAAACAATTAGAAACCAAACAATATACGGTTTCGCGACGACTGACCAAAGCCAGACAATCGCTACTATTAACGTTGGCTAAATGGAGCCAAGAGCAACTGCATATTTCTTTAAATTCGGACGTACTCGATAACATTAGTAATCTTCTCGAAGAATGGCTGGTGGCTCGCTATCGCACTTCTTCTCACTCATCTCACGGAGAGTAGCTCCCATGAATTCTAACCCAACTATTCTGACCTTTGCAGAACCCAGCCAACTGTGTCTAGAAATTCCAACCGCACAACGCGCGATCGCTTCTCAACAAAGCCAAAATTTCTCAACCTCAAACGCTTGCTGGAATGCCTATCTCAATTCTCTCTGCGTTAGTGCTGTTTTGCCTTGGTTGCAAGAGGAATTCGACGCGCAAGCTAAAGTTTGGCAAGGACTAACAGCCTGTACACATTTTTGGGAATTTGTCAATGGAATTGCCATTACTTTAAATAACATTCGCTTTTTATTAATTCCTAGCGAAAGCATCGATCTCGATGAAATGCGAGTGCCGCAAGAATGGATTGATATTCCTAGTTGGTCGGCGGATTACTATTTAGCCGTGCAAGTCGAACCGGATGAAGGATGGGTGAGAGTTTGGGGATATGCAACGCACCAGCAATTGAAAACCATGGGAACTTACGATGCGAGCGATCGCACCTATTCATTAAATGCAGAAGACGCGATCGCCGATATTTCCGTCCTCTGGGTTGCCAGACAACTCGGTATAGAAGACTCTACCAAAGCGGCTGTTGCTCCGCTTCCTGCTTTATCCTTAGCCCAAGCAGATAGTTTGCTCGCACGTCTGGGAGATCGAGCCGTTATCGTGCCTCGGCTTGCTGTTCCGTTTACGCTTTGGGGAGCTTTACTCGAACATGGTGGCTGGCGAAAACAATTGTATCAAAGACGCTTGGGCAGACAAGAACAATGGTCGGCGATCGAGTGGCTGCAAAGAGGAGTATCTCAATTCGCAGAACAATGGGGATGGGAAAGGGTTAGTTTGCAAGGCACATGGCAGGGAGCGAGAGGAGAAGAAACAATAGCACCCTCATCCGTCTTGTCGCGTCAGTTAACAATCGAGGGACAAGCTTACGAATTGCGAGTTATTCCTATCGGTAATTTAGAAGAAAGGATCTGGCGTTTTGAGTTGCGCAATACTGCGATAGGCGGCACAGTCCCAAGCGGTTTTAAGTTGAGGCTTTTGACGGAGGATTTACAATCTTTTGATAACAACGAAGATGTTGCGCCTGAAGTAGTAGAAAGGCTTTATGTTGAAGTTGCGATCGCGCCTGGAGAAGGATTAGTTTGGGAAGTCGAACCTACTCCAGAAGATGACGATTTAGAAATCTTGCGTTTTTAGGCAATAGGGGATTAGGGAACAGGGAATAGGGAAAAGCTTCGCTTGGGGAAAGGGAAGAGGTAAAGGGTAAACTTTCCATAGATTTTTCTCCCCTACTCCCCGTCTCCCCGTCCCTCTTGTCCAAATACTTCCAACTTCCGACTTCATTCACGACTTCCGACTTTCCCAGTCACCATTCCAGCTAATTTTGTTTAAGCGAACGACCTCCATAGGACATCTTACTCTCTTGCGCGATCGCGAATTGCTCGAATGTTGCCTTCAAATGTTTGCGCATGATGCTCAAAACCGTCTCGGCTTTAACTGGTTTGTTAATAAAACTAGAAGCGCCAACAAATTTGGATTTGACGCGATCGACCAGTCCATCGTTACCCGTTAAGATAACAATGGGCGTGCGACGAAACTCTGGCAGTCTGCGCAACTGCGTGCAGACTTCATAGCCATCGACTTTGGGCATCACTAAATCCAAAAAGATCAAATCGGGTTTGTAAGTTGGTAAGATTTCGATCGCCTTGAGAGGGTCGTTAATCGCGACAAATCGACAATTAGCCTGTTTGATAATCGTTTCTAGGAAATAACAGATCAAAGGGCTGTCATCGATGCAGGCAATCAAAGGCGGTTGCGAAGCGCTCGATCTCGATGTCGAGCGAGTTTCGCCTGCCACTGGCAAAGAGACTGGCACAGGGAGATCGGAAACGTTCACTAATTTCATCGAACCGGCTTCCACATACGGCAAAAATAAGCGGAGAACGGTAAAAATTTCTCTTTTGAGTCGAACGGCTAAGTCGTGTAAAGTGCTTTGTCCGTTCCCCAATTCGATGAGAGATTGATATTGTTTGCCTGAAAATTGTTTTTGAAGTTTGTCTGGATGTTCGATTGCCAATGCCATGTGAGGGGAATATTGAGTTGCATTAGCAGATGCCCAAGTTTGCCACATCCTTTCGGCAAACGCGATCGCCCCTGACGCTTCAATTGCTACTATTACATTAGCACCGAGCGATTCATCTTCGCGTAGTTCGTAGAAGGCTTTCCCTAACTGATTTAAATCGAACAGCACTTCTACTAACGAAGACCATATAATTTTCGTAGCTTGTTCGAGGGTAATTTCTTGTCGAGCTACCCAATAGCAAAGTAATTGATACTCCCATCCAACTTTAAGACTTTGAGGCGACGTTTTCTGAAGACTATTTTGCCAAGTCGAAGATTGAGAGGGAATGGTTGGAGAATTAGGCACGACCGCCATTAAATTTCTTTGCCACCGCCTGACGGGATGTATCCCGCCAGTAACGTACATGACATTACCTGCGGATAGATAGAAAGTCCATTGTCGTCCTTTTTCGCTAGTCAATCTGAGTTGACCGCTGAATTGACGCTGTTTTAAAGTGTCAAACAACTCAGTCTGTTGAGAGGCAGACAGTTCTATTAAAGACATAAGACTAGTCGAGCTTGAACTAACGGTACTATTAAGCTTATTCATCAAAAGTTAAAGATAGGAAAAAACCTTCTCTAAATTCATATTTCCCCAAAAGTCAGAATAAAGCTACAACAAAATTTCTTTAAGTCGATTTTTGTTTATCGGACTACTGTATGATAAGAAACTTTGCTTGCTTTACGACTCGCGTAGGCGGAGATCGAAGTAACCAGTTAGGGATAATATTAAACAGTTCGATCGCAAGAACTGGATAAGGAACAAGCTAGAGAGCTAGCTATAATTGGATTTAGGAAACTAAATTTTACTATTTTTTTGGACTACTTTGTTTTTTTGTTTTACCTAAAGTAGCTTCTGTATGTAAGTTGCTGCTTATTTTACAGAAACTCTCGACTTAAGAAAATTTATTTTGCTATCTTATCAGAGAGATTTGCTTTCATATACTTTTAATTTTTTTTATCGACCTTGCCTTAAGGTAACAGAAAAATAAGCAATCGTCAGGCGATCGCACCAGAATTTTTAGTTAGAAGGCAATTGCTTATGGCTAAGCTTAAAATTTGAAAGAGATCTACAAAAATGGATACTTATGTCTAACCGCATTGCCCAATGTCAGAATCTACTAAGTGACTTAATCGCTCGCTACCGCGATCGCGTGGATTTTTTAGCAATTCGGATTGAAGAAGCAGAGGGAACGAATATTTTATTGCGAGGAGATAAGGTAGAAACGCTTAGCGAAGGAATTTCTCTGGGCGGACAAGTAAGAGCAGCATATAAAGGCGGTTGGGGATTTGCTTCCTTCAATCGATTATCCACTTTAGCCGAACGAATAGAAGAAGCGATCGCAGCAGCGAGAATAGTCGGAGACGACGAGACGATTCTTGCACCAATCCAACCCGTGCAAATTGTTTGCCAAGTTCCTTTAACCGGAACCGATCCGCGTCACGTATCGCTAGCGGATAAAAAAGCCCTGTGCGATCGCTACAATGAACTTTTGCGCGGAGCAAGCGATCGCATCACCACCACATCTGTACGCTACGGCGACAGCACCCAGCACATCATTCTGGCTACGTCTGAAGGAACTTTTATCGAACAATCTTGGGCAGATATAGAAATGCGCTTCTCGGCAACGGCAAGAGATGGCGATATCGTGCAGACGGGACGGGAAACCACGGGTTCTCGTCAAGCGTATGAAGATTTAATCGATCTCGACGAAACAGTAGGAGGAGCCGCGAAAAGAGCCGTAGATGCCCTGTTTTTGCCTTCTGTGAAAGGGAATACCTATACCGTCGTCATCGATCCCATTCTTACGGGTTTGTTCGTTCATGAGGCATTCGGACACCTCTCAGAAGCCGATATGCTTTACGAAAATCCCGATTTGTTAGAAGTAATGAGTATGGGAAAACGGTTTGGGCCGAAAGAATTGCAAATCTTTGACGGCGCAGCCCCCCAAGGACATCGAGGCAGCTATCTTTACGACGATGAGGGAACGCCTGCAACGACGACTCAACTCATCCAAGATGGGGTGTTAGTCGGACGATTGCATTCTCGCGAAACGGCAGGGAAGTTAGACGAACAACCGACGGGAAATGCACGTTGTCTCAATTATCATTATCCTCCTATCGTGCGGATGACGAATACTTGGATCGAGCAAGGAACGACCCCGGTCGCCGATTTATTTGGGGGGATTAAAGAGGGGGTTTATGCACGCAATTGGTTGGGAGGAATGACTAATGGCGAAATGTTTACGTTTAGTGCGGGGGAAGCTTGGATGATTCACGATGGCAAAATTGCCGAACCCGTTCGCGATGTGACGCTATCGGGAAATGTCTTTAAAACCTTGGCTAATATTGAAGCGATTGGCGACGATTTTTATTGGGATGAATCGGGCGGTTGCGGAAAAGGCGGACAAAGTGGTTTGCCTGTCGGATGTGGCGGGCCGAGTTTGCGAGTTCGCGATGTTGTCGTCGGGGGTGAAGCTTAAAGCCAATTTCCCACTAGAATAAAACCCGACCAATAATAGGGATGAGAAAAAGAGGGTTCCTGCAAAATTTTTTGTTGGGAATGTCGCAGCGCTTCAGCTTTGGGAAGATTATCAGACAATTTTTGATAGAAATAAGTCATTAACTGAGTTGTTGAAATATCATTGACATCCCAAAGTGTTGCAATGGTACTGCGTGCCCCTGCCCGTACTGCCATACCTGCGAGTCCCAAAGTGGCTTGTTTGTCTCCTATGGCCGTCTGACAAGCGCTGAGAACGAGTAATTCGATGGGGCGGATTTGTTGTTTGTCACCTCGCAGAAGGTTATTAAATTCGTCGATGGTAATGCGTCCGTCCCAAGTCAGAATAAAGGTATTTTCTGCTTCGGAACTAAATTGGCCGTGGGTAGCAATGTGTACGATCTCGTAAGGAGATGTAGTAACAGTTTTATCGAAATTAGCTTCAGTAAAGCTTTTATCTAATAAAAGTTCGGCTGGAAATTGGGCTTCGATACTTTCTAACTCTAACTTTACCCCAGGAAGGGCAATAAAGCCCTGGCGAGCTTCCGTAAGTCCGGCGAGGAGAAGTTCGCGGTTTCTTATGGCGAAGGGTTGAGGATCGATTAGTTGCAAACTCGGCGCGATCGCGATGTTATGCTTTTCGATTAGATAGTTTTTGCCATCGTGAAAAACAGCGGGGGGAATATCTCGCAAAACGCCATCTTGAATGAATACTAGCGTTTGAATCTGGTTCGCTGCCAGATCGCCTTCAATGGGACGGATTAACCAATCGTAAAGTTGTTGCAGGGGTTCTAAATCGACGGGCAGCCAGTAAGATTGGATAGTTGAATTGGCCGAAAAAGTCGTTTGCTCGATTTTTTTCTGGGATAAGTTAGTCGTATAGTGACGTAAGGGTTGCTCAGGGATAGCGGTAATCGTTTCTAGACGATCTGGCAAAATAATTGTATAGACGATCGCAGCGCTAGGATCGAGTTGGTCGATTTGTACGGGTTTTGTATCTAAACAGGCATCTCGGAAGAAGTTATCTAATTGCGCTAATTGTAGGGCTTCAATGATTTCTCTGGCTTGTTTTAAGTTAGTTTGACTCGCTCCAGGTTGTAAGAGAAGATCGGCTAATTCTCGATAAATTGGTTCGACACTTTCTCGAAAAGAAAATTGTACTTGCGAGCTAATTGCTACTAAATCGCCGCGCAAAGATTGTAACGTTTCTGTAGCGTTTTTATAAACAGCGATCGCGTTTTTTTTGTCTCCTTTTGCTTTTAAAATTCTACCCAATTGCCATTGCCATTGATAAGTAAGATCGGGGGCATTAATTCCTTGAGCGAATAACAAAGCTTTCTCGGTTAATTTTTGCGCTTCTTCTAAATGTTGATGCTTTTCGTATAAATTTCCTAAATATCCGAGAGCATCTGCTTCCGCTCTTTTATCCCCTAGATCGCGAGCTTTTTCCATCGCTACAACTAAAAGGTTGACAATTTTTTGAGAATCATTATTCTCGATTTTCATCAAGTTTTGAGCTAAATTAATTCGTCCATAAATAGCGGTTCGACTTTGAGATAATTCGTTTAATAAATTCTCGATTTCTGCAACAGTTATGATTGATTCCGATCTAGCTTTATTGTTAATTCTTAAGCTGAGGATATCGAGCTTTCCTTGCAGCTTTGTTTCAGGAAAGGGAGAAGTTTGTACGGCACGTTGATAATAAGCTAGTGCATCGCGATATTTTTTTTCTACTTTAGCCGTATTCCCTAAGCCTAAAAGTGCGTCGGCGATCGCTTGTTCGGATTGGAGTTTTTCGGCGATTTTCAAGCTTTCTTTAAGGGCTAATTTTGCTTCTTGATTTTTACCGACTCGCCGCAATACATCGCCTAAACTTAGAAGTGCTTTGCTTTTAATTAAAGTATCCGATTCTGTTTTTAATTGTTGTTGAATTTCTGTTAAACTGTCGATAGCTTGTGCATACAATCCTAATGTTTGTAGGGCAGTAGCTTGATAAATTTTACTGCGAGTAAATCCGCTAACATCGTTAATATTTTGATAAATCTCTGCTGCTTGTTTCCAAGTATCTAAGGCTTGTTCCGCATGAGAAAGCGACAATTGAATTTGTCCGCGAACGTCGAGGGCTTGAGCGAGCAATCGTTGATACTCTATTTCCTCTGTTATTTTTGGCAAGATTTTAAGACAATCTGAGATAATTTTTTCTGCTTCTTTCCAGTTCCCTAATTGTTGGTAAACTAAAGCAAGATTTCTAAGCGCGATCGCTTCTCCAATTACATCTCCTTGACTTCTATAATTAACAATTGCTTGCCGTAAAAAAGAAATCGCCTCTGTCAATTTTCCATTTTCATATAACCATTGCGATCGCTGTTCGAGGGCTTGTGAATTTTGGAGGTTTGAATCTGCTAAAGTTATTTCTTTGTCGAAGGCAAAATAAAATCCTAAAATCAAAAAACAAAATATAAATTTATACATTTTTATTCAATAAATATTTAAATAAGTAGGGACAAATGGCTACTCATCCCTACAACTTAATCGATCTTATTTTCATTTCAAGCCATTGAATTTCTATTTCTAAATTTGCTCTAGCTGCTTGTTCTGCTTGCTTTAACATCAAACTAGTAAAATAGATGGATTTGCGTTGTAAAAACTTTTCTAAAACTCGCTTGCGTTCGACAAGATAACGATCTTCTGACACCCATTTATACTCTTGACGAATAGCACAAGCATATTTCCAATACGATTCGCGATCGCAACTTAAAATAGCTAAATCCGCATCAACTAATACTCGACCATCAAAATCTCGTTCCGAAACTTGATGGTGTTTAGTAATTAAAATCAAACGAACGACATTATCGATGACACTCGATGGAATAGATAAAGATTGAAGTAAGTTACGAGCATAGTTAGCACTTTTCTCCTCATTATCTGAAGCTTGAGAATCATACACTAGATCGTGAAACCAAGCCGCTAATCGCACGTCAGTTAAATGTTTTGTTTGCCTTTCTAAAAACTGAATTGTTTCTAAAACGCGATCGATATGTTCGAGAGTATGATAGTAACGATTTGGCTCAGAATAGTTAGCAACTAAACAAGCAAATGTGCGATCGCAAGATTCTAACTCAACATCAAAAGATTGCAACAAAAGCCGCCAATTTTTCAATAACATATCTGTAGGCATCGTTCAAAATTCAAGAGCGATCGCGGCATTGTGGATAAAAGAATTGAGATGGTTGAGGGTCGATTTTTGGAACTTGAGCCGTTAAAACGAGCGTCCCATCTGAAGTAATCCCCCACCCGCGTGCTTGTTCGATTTTTCGATGAATTGGTCGTCCATTCTCATGAGTGGGAGGTTGTCGTAAAACTACTGGATTATTTTCGCGACGTTTCGTTTCGTAACTGCGAGTTGCCCATTCAACAATCCGGTAAGCATTAATAATGGGATCGTCTGCACTCGGAGGCAGCCCACCTCGTCCGGTAACGACAAAAGAACTTCCACGAGCAATCTTGCCATCTTCAATCGCGCAGACATTTCGAGAAATTAATGTTTCTGCATCTACTGGAGTTACAGATAAATTCACTATCTCGCGCCTGATATCAACATCTGGCAAATCGATCGTTACTAAGCCATCAAGTTGCGGATTTTGTTGAGAAAAAGCAGTAATATCGCTCAAAGGCGTTAATCTTTCCCGTAATTCTAGCCCAAAAATTCCTCGTGCTTTAATTTCAATCAATCCTCCTCGACCTTCAAAGGCATTGGCTGTAATATCGCTATTTTCCTCTGGAAAAGCCGCAAGAAAACCAGCATCAATCGTAACATTGCCACCATTTCCCTGTGCTGTGGTAGAAATGCGACTGTTACGCCTCAGCAGCAAAAGATCTCCAATTGATAGGGTAATATTACCTCCGCGATCGCTGAGAGTTTCTGCTGAAAGAAAAGCTCGATTGTCAAGTGTTAAAATATCAGCTTCGAGATCGATATTGCCTCCTCTTCCCCTCCCGTTACTATCGACTGTTATTCTTGCCTCATCTTGAAGGGTAATTGTATTAGCATCGAGAAAGATATTGCCTCCGTCGCCCACAGAATTGCTTTCCGTGTTAGCAAACAGTCCGCTGGCAGCCCCTTGATTTCTAACAGTATCCAATTTAAATTTTTGAACGCGAGATCTATAAGTCGGGTCGCTACCAGAAATATTAACGCGATCGGCATTAACTTGAATCTCCCCTGCATTGCCAATATCGCGAGTAGTAGTGATGACTTGTCCGCCTCCCGTTGCTTCAAGCGTATCTGCGTTAATCGTAATATTTCCTCCATCTCGATTGTTCAGGGTTTGAGCATTGATAATCGCTCCATCTGCAACGCGAAAAACAGGAGTGTTAATAAAAATATTGCCGCCCTTCCCCTGTCCGCCTAACTCAGTGCTGCTATACAACCCTGTTGATAGACCAATAGGATTAAACCCAAAAATCAGCTTCAAACGTCCAATTAAACCTGGATTTTCTATAAAACCACGAAAATTTACTCCAGAAATATTAACTGAGTGCCGAGCCTCAATCGAAATATCTCCCGCATCTCCTTTACCAACTGTAAAAGTAGCTAGTATGGCTCCATCGGTAACAGAAAGTTTATCTGTCTTAATGGTGATGTTTTCTCCCTGGCCTTCGATTCCTTGTCCTAATGTGCTGAATGCTGCGCTAGGAGTTCCATTGATGCCTATCCCTTTAAAGGAAATTGTATCAGCCTCAAGAATCAAATTGCCTGCATTTCCTTTTCCTAAAATACTACCAGTAGAAAGAAAAGCTCCATTCGTTACCGAAAGCGACTCGGCAGTAATATGAATTTTTCCACCTTGACCTTGACCTTTTCCCTCAGTTGGAAAGATTAAACCAACTGTACTAGAAACATTACTGGGAATTCCATTCCTCCCTACACCATCAAAAACAACACGAGCGCGAGCAGCAATCGTTACATCGCCTGCATTTCCATCTCCTGCCGTGCCAGAAACCAGACCACCCCCGTTGGTAACAAAAAGCGAACCAGTAGTGATATTAAGATCTCCTGCATTACCTTTGCTTTTGTAAGTTTGAAAACCTAGTAAACCTACGATGCTACTTATGACACTCGGCAAATCATCTTCGCCTACTCCATTTAACGAGATTGTATTGCGGGCATTAATATTGATATCGCCAGCATTACCTTCTGTATAGGTACTAGTAATTAATCTAGAGCCATTATTGATAATTAAAGAGTCAGTAGTAACGTTAATGTCGCCTCCATTACCAAACGTTTCATCATTTGGAAGACTGTTAAAATCTATACTGTTAGTGATGAAACTATTATCATTTAAAGTAATTTTTCCGGTTGCGTTTATCTCAATGTCTCCTGCTCGATCTCGCTTAGAAACGTTGCCTGCTGAAATACCTGCTGCTATTTGACTTCCTGCCAAAATATTTAAGTTACGAGCTTGAATAGAGATATCGCCACCACCATCAGCACGAACATCAACATTAGAGAAATCAGTTAACAATACATCGGCTCGCGTAACGCCATCTGGAAAACTCAAACTACTATTATTATTTAAATTAACCGTTCCAGAGGCGGCTAACCCGCCTAACTCAATTCGACCTCCTGGCGCTTGCAAGCATCCGTTACTCACGTTAACATCGCCACCAATTAAAGCTAAGGTTTCTCTTAAAGGAACGTCTAAATTTGCGCCTTGCACGTCGATACTAGAGGCAGCATTTTCTATTTGCAAACCGATAGGCACACTAACCGTCAGCAGGGGTGTAGTTTGAGTTTCTGTGGCGCTAAACTCCGTCCCATCGGCAAATTTGATGCTTTGGGCAGTCGTCGCAAAAAAAGAACCGCCAATATCTAACTTAGCATTGCGTCCAAATAAAATTCCGTTGGGATTTAGTAAAAATAAATTTGCACTACTATGAGCTTTAATAGTTCCTTCTATATTTGAAATAGAACCGCCTGTGACGCGAGCAAATATATTTTGCACGTCGATCGCATTGTTGAAATGAGCGATTTGAGCCTCAAGGACGGAAAATTCTCTAAAACTATGGAATAAATTCTGTCCGCTATCCGGTCTAGTACCGCCTTTTATTTCAACCGTATTGCCTCGACCTGGTTCGACAATAGTTGGTTCTGGTAGCGAGCTATCGGGAACGATTTGCGCTTGGATTGACGCAAAAGGTAACAGAGTTAATAAGACTGTAGTTACAGGTAAAAAAAATTTAATCATCCGATTATTATTCGCCGTATTCTATAATTGACAAAAATCAAAACTTATTTTTCATAATTCATTATTTATAATTCATAATTTTCTTAAAGCTATTTTTCATAATTCATAATTCATAATTTTCTTGATGCGCCAACTGCAACAGTTCTCGGTTTTCCAAACCTTCAAGCAACGTCAAGAAGCCATGCCTCTAGCCGAAACTGAAGATTCGCTTCTGCTGCGGGTATTGGTACAAGCTTTAGTTATCGTCGGGATTATCGCCACCGATATTGCTGCCGAGTCTTTAACGAGTTTGTGGGCAATTCCTTTAAGTATTGTTGGGGCAGCTTTTAGCTGGAAGCGCCGACGAAAACGCAATATAGAAGCTAAATTTTTAATTGCGATCGGGATGTTAGTCGTGCTAGTCGTTTTTTTAGGCAATCTCATTGTCAATTTAGGCGATAGCCGACTTGCTTTAGCTAATTTACTCGTGCAATTACAAGTCCTGCATAGTTTTGACTTACCGCGACGCAAGGACTTAGGTTATTCGATGGTTATTGGTTTAATTTTGTTAGGAGTAGCGGGAACGGTTTCTCAAACTTTAGCATTTGCGCCGACTTTAATCGTGTTTCTTGCGATCGCGCTACCGACCTTAGTCTTAGATTATCGCTCCCGTCTCGGTTTGGAAAGCATCCCCATTTCCTTTGTCCGTCCTTCGTCTGCTGGAGACGAGAAATTTCGCGTCTCTACCTACTCGCTGCTGTCTCCTGGGCGATTTTTTCGGTTTCTATCAGCCATTATCGTCCTGGGACTGGTTATTTTTGCGATTATGCCTCGCTTTCCTGGCTACCAGCTACAAAGCTTCCCCGTCAACAGTCCGGCCGATATGCGAGACTTGGATTTTGATGCAGAAAATCGCAATATTGTCAACCCAGGTTATGTCAGAGAAGGAAAAACCGGAACCGGAGAAGGAGAAGGAGAAGGAACGGGTGCAGGGGAGCTAGATCGCACCTTTTATTATGGTTTTAACAGTCGCATCAATCAAAATCTGCGCGGCGAGATGGAACCGAAAATCGTCTTGCGAGTGCGTTCTCAAGCTCCTGGATTTTGGCGGGTTATGTCCTTCGATCGCTATACGGGACAAGGATGGGAAGTCTCGCGCGAGAACCAACTCGAAGATATCAAGCGTCCTCGTTGGTCGTATCGATTTTTTATCTCGTCACCACTGACGAGAGGGCAAACCAAGCAAGTAATTCAGAGCTACACGGCGGTTTCCGAACTCCCTAACATTATTCCCGCCCTGTCGTCCCCCAAATTTGTCTTTTTTCCCACTCAAGCGATTGCTATCGATCCTGAAGGCAGTTTGAGAGCGCCAGCAGGATTGGTTGAGGGACTAACTTATACTGTCATTTCTGAAGTCCCTTATCGCGATCGCACCCTTTTAAACCAAACCCCAAAAACCTATCCCAAACGCATTGCTAACTATTACCTCGAAGTTCCGCCAGCGATTCAAGACAAGGTGCGACAAAAAGCCGAGGAAATCTTAGCAAAATCCCCCAATCCCTTGACCACTGTTTACGAACAAACGCTTTTCTTAGCGCAATATCTCAAACAAAACTACCAAATTCAAGCAGAATTACCCTTTTTAGAAAATAATGAGGATTTAGTCGAAGCCTTCCTCTTCCGCTACCAAGGAGGCTACGCCGACCACTTTTCTACTGTTCTAACCGTTATGTTGCGTTCTCTAGGCATACCAGCACGATTGACGGTTGGATTTGCCCCCGGTCAATTCAATCCCTTTACGGGATTTTACATCGTTCGCAATACCGATGCCTACGCTTTAACAGAAGTTTATTTTGCTGACTACGGTTGGTTTAGTTTCGATCCAATTCCTGGTCACGAACTAATTCCCCCATCCTTTGAAGAAGACCAAACCTTTAGCGTTCTCAAACAGTTGTGGAATTGGGTAGCAGGTTGGTTGCCGTCTCCGGTGGTCAGTTTCTTTGGCATTCTTTGGGGCGATATTCTTGGCGGATTTTTTAGAATCTTAGGGTGGTTGTGGCGCTTTATTTCTGGTAGTTTAATCGGGGTGTTGGTGGGATTAATTCTAGCAGTTGTTTTAGGGTTCTTGGCATGGTTAGGATTTAAACAAATGCGATCGCACCGGGTACGCCGTCGCCTTGCCAAATTACCGCCGATGGAAAAACTCTATCAACAGATGCTAGAAACCTTGAAAGCTAAAGGTTATCCCAAGCATCCTGCCCAAACACCTTTAGAATATGCTCGTCTTGCCTACCAGCATAATCCTTCAACAGCAGAAATTATTGAAGAAATCTCTCAGGCGTATGTAGGCTGGCGCTATGGCGAACAAAGTCAGAATATTAATTATTTGAGGGGACAATTAAAAAGGTTGATTCGGAGTTTGAATAGAAGAGTACAAACTTCAATTCAGTCTAAAAAAGTTTAGACCGAACTTAAGTTTTTAGATAATTTTTTGACACGCTTCAATGATAAAGTAATTTACCAAATAAACTCGCTCGTGCGTTCTTTTTTGAATATTTTCTATGGAAGTCGTTCAATTATGAGTGGATGCCAATTCTGGAACTGAAAGGGATTGTTCGTTAGATTGGGCTGAAATAGCTGAAACAGGCACTAACTGCACCGCACAAGCTTTTAATTCTGGTTCTAGCGAATCGGGACAAGCTTCTGGATGAGTGAGACTGTTGGCTTCGGCGTTATCTGCCCAAAGTGCGCCCCAGTGCATCGGGACAAATACGGTTCCGGGCGCGATCGCAGTAGTAATCTTAGCAGGAAAACGAGCGCTTCCACGACGCGATCGCACTTCTACCAATTCCCCTTCTTGAATTCCCAATTTCTCGGCATCGCGGGGATGAATTTCAATAAAAGGATGGGGGTGCATTTTAGCAATTTTTTCGATTCTTCCCGTCCGCGTTTGCGTGTGCCAATGACCGTACAATCTCCCCGTAGTTAAGACTAAAGGATATTGTTCGTCGGGAGGTTCTGCCAATCCTTTTGAATGATAAGCAGCAAATTTTGCTCGTCCGTCTGGGGTATTAAAGCGCCAATCGGCATACAAACGTTTGGCTTTTGAGTTGTTGTCTTGTCCTTTCAATAAATTAGAAAGAACGCCCGAATTCTCTCCCTCTCTCCCTTGTCCTCCGCAGGACGTTAAGGGACAGGGCCATTGCGTGGGGCCATCTTGTTGCAAACGAGTGTAATTAATCCCCGTCATGTCGCAGGGACGATTGCTAGTGAATTGTACGAATTCTCGATGAACGGCGGCAGAGTCTTCAAAATTAAACTGTTCTACATACCCCAAGCGGCGACCAATTTCAGCAAAGATTTCCCAATCGGCTTTCGCTTCTCCTGGGCGATGGCGAAACTGAGGACATAACGTTACCATTCTTTCAGAATTGGTCATGGTTCCTGTTTTCTCGCCCCACTGCGCCGCAGGTAATAATACGTGGGCATAAGCTGCCGTTTCAGTAGGATAATAAGCATCCTGATAAACGGTAAAAGGCGACTGTAGGAGGGCTGCTTTAGTACGTTCCAAATCTGGCATACTGACGGCGGGATTGGTTGCAGCAATCCACAACAAACCTACTTCGTCGGTTTCTAATCCCGTCATCATACTCCAAGCATCTCGTCCTGGAGTTGGCGAGATTTTACCTGTTGGAACTTTCCAAAGTTGCTCTACTTCTGCCCGATGTTGGGGATTTTTGACGACGCGATAGCCTGGAAGAAGATGGGCGAGTCCGCCTGCTTCTCTTCCTCCCATTGCATTTGGCTGTCCGGTAAGAGAAAAAGGCCCTGCGCCTGGTTTGCCAATATTGGCGGTCATCAGATGCAAGTTAATAATGGTGCGGACTTTTGCGGTTCCTTCAGAAGACTGATTTACTCCCATCGACCACAGGGATAAAACCCTTTCTGATTCTGCCCAATAACGCGCTGCTTGTTCTAATTGGTCGATGCCAATGCCGCATTTACGCGCGACTAATTCTGGGGGATAATGGCTAATCACTTCGGCATAAGCCGAGAAATTTTGGGTACAGTCATCGATAAAAAAGGTATCGATCGCATTCCAACGCATTAATAAATGAGCGATCCCGTTGAGAAGGTCGATATCGGTTCCTGGTTTAATTGCTAAATGAAGATCGGCCGCTTCTGCTGTTTTGGTCGTGCGGGGATCGACGACGATCATTTTGCCTTGCGATCTTTTTTGATGTGTTTGTGGAGGCGATTGAAGACGATGGGGTGACATTCGGCGGTATTAGTCCCGATGAGAAAAGCACAGTCGGTTAATTCTAGGTCGTCGTAACAGCAGGGAGGCCCGTCAGAACCTAAGCTTTGGATATAACCTGCAACCGCAGAAGACATACAAAGGCGAGAGTTAGCATCAAAGTTGTTCGTTCCCAGACAGCCTTTCATCAATTTCTGGGCGATATAATAATCTTCGGTTTGGAATTGTCCCGAACCATACATACATATCCCGTCGGAACCTTGCGTAGCGATAACAGTGCGGATGCGATCGCAGATACGATTTAAGGCTTCATCCCAGCTAACTCGACGAAACGGATCTGATAGCGATTCCCGCAGCATGGGATACTTGAGACGATCTTTGTCAAGAGATTCGGCAATTGTTGCTCCTTTAACGCAAACCATGCCTTGACTCGAAGGATGCGCGCGATCGCCCATAACTTTCCAAATCGGATTTCCTTGACTGTCTCGATTGGTGGCGCGACCCGATGCGGCCGGGGGAGATACTTCCAATCCACAACCTACACCGCAATAAGGACAAAGGGTTTTTACTGAATCAGCCATAGAATTTTAGTTTTCTGATGTATGGCAGAGAAATTGCGCCTTCATTATTAACGCTTTACTATTACGATGGTCTTTATATTTCTCTCAATAAACTGTAATTTTCAATACAAATTAGTTTAATAATTCCTTGTTAAGAATTCTTGCAATGCAGATTCTGCATTAGGAGGAACTATAGGATGTGCATATTTATTGAACTTAAATATCAGCAGAAGTCCCCAAGATAAAAAAAAGTTACTCATCAACCGCTTCAGCAGTTTGCTGTTGCTGGAGTTGTCGAGTAACTTTTTATCTTAATGGAGCAAGAAGACCCTCGGCACAGCGTAGCTTGCCGACGGGGACGGCGCTTTATATGACGAGGTTTCCTCGTCATATAAAGCGCCTCATGAATTGCGACCAGTATAATTAAACAATTGAATAATTGACATTTTGTGCTGAGTTGGTTAAACTAAAAATATCATTTGAGGTCGATAACAATGTTTGTTTTAGAGTACAAAATCCGAGCCAAATCAGCACAGTTACGAGCCATAGACGAAGCCATAAGAACGGCTCAATTTGTTCGTAACAAGGCACTAAGGTATTGGATGGATACACCTAAACAAAATAAATACGACCTCAATAAGTATAGTGCGGTTTTAGCCAAAGAATTTAAGTTGGTTGACAAGCTTAATTCCACAGCTAGACAGTCATCTGCCGAACGAGCTTGGTCTGCTATTGCTAGATTCTATGACAATTGTAAGAGAAAAATTCCTGGAAAAAAAGGCTATCCACGCTTCCAGAAAAACAATCGTTCAGTAGAATACAAGCGTAGTGGTTGGCAACTCGACAACCAAACTAAAAAGCACATTACTTTTTACCGATAAAAAACGGAATTGGAAGAGTCAAATTAG
>JAAUUT010000237.1 GCA_012031035.1 Candidatus Altimarinota bacterium
TTTCGATAACTAAATGGTCGAATTTGTTGCGCCGTTTCATTAAATTACCGATGATGCGGATTAAGTCGCCTCTGACGGTACAGCAAATACAACCGTTATTCATTTCAAAGATTTCTTCATCGGCATCGATGATGAGTTGGTTGTCGATTCCTACTTCTCCAAACTCGTTGACGATGACAGCAACTTTTTTTCCGTGTTCGTGGGTGAGGATGCGATTGAGGAGTGTAGTTTTACCTGCACCGAGATAACCTGTTAAGACGGTGACGGGAACTGTATTTGCGGTTTCTGCCAAGACCATAATTCTACAATTAGATAACTTTGAGAATTATAATCATTCTAGTAATAGATGGTTTTAAATTCAAGTTGGACTGAATCCCTTTTTGTGACCGTAGAAGACAGTTTTAAACTCGACTTTATCGGTATTCGGATTGTAGAGAGTATAAGTTGCTTGTCCGGGTTCTCTACCGACATTACCTACCCCAATAACTCGTCGCTGTGGTACAGTTATGGTTTGGACGGGTTGCTTAACATCCAAGGTCGTTACCGATGTCGTAACAGAACCGCCTTGGAGTTGATATTCAAACACTCGACCGGAACGACCGCAAAAAAGATTATTTGCACCAAAACGCTGAAGTCGATCTAATACTTGCCAAGGCGGAGTTTGGGGAGTGAGTTCGTCGCTGACACTAATGCTACTCCCATGAATTAACAAGCAATCGAGTTCAAAAAAACCGAAATCCAGACCTCGCAACCATTGAACCGTTTCACGAGAAACCGATTGCCAAAGCAATTGAACGGCATCGCCACCGTAACGATTTAGCAATTCTGTCGCCTCAGCAGTCGTTCCCAACCCATGTAAGTTAAAACACTGTTCTTCCCACCAACCGATACAAACTTGGGGTTGTAATTCTCCCGAACGAGGATAACGAACGCGCTGAACGACTTTTTCGCTTTCTGGTCTAACGCCTACTAAGTCGCCAAGGATATACAATTCCTCTACTGGAACTCTCTGGCGTTTGAGATCGGTTAGTACCGCTTCATATGCTTTTATATTGCCTTCAATTCCGCTTAAAATTGCCCACATTAGTTGAAATATTTTAAGTATTAACGTTTACAGACATGATTTTGGTCTTTTTTTGGTCGAGTTCTAATTCTTTAGACTAAAAAATGATAATCATTATTATACTAAGTCGGTTTGTATAGTGTCAGTGTCAGAGTATATAATCGCTCCCAAGTATAATTTCTGAAAAAGGTTGGAAATTAAGAAAAAATAGTCAATGTGATTAAAAAATTTCAAATATTTGAAATTTCTCCAGAAGCTCCTGAATCTGAAGAAGCGATGGGGACTAAAGAAAAATTTTGGTTTCATCACCAAGAGTTGGGTTTATGTCTTTACAAAAAAGCTAGACAAAATACAGGTGAAGATTGGTCAGAAAAAATTGCATCTGAATTATGTAAGCTTATAAAATTACCTCATGCTAAATATGAATTAGCAATATTTAATAATGAAAAAGGAACGATATCTCCATCGTTTCTTCCAGAAAACAGCCGTCTTAGTCCTGGCAATGAAATTTTGGCAAAAATATTTTTAAATTATCCAGAAGATATTAAGGACATATCTCAACATACTCTCGATAATATCTTTCGTGTTTTTACGACCTCTTCAGTCGATCTACCTAGAGATTGGAAACCATTAGAGGGAATCGAAACAGCCATAAATACTTTTATTGGCTATTTACTTTTAGATGCTTGGATTGGTAATAGCGATCGCCATCATGAAAATTGGGCGTTTATCGATCTTGAAGGGAAAAGTTATTTAGCACCAACCTATGACCATGCTTCTAGTTTAGGGCGAAACGAGTCGGATGAACGACGCGAAAGAAGACTTCATACAACAGATGTTGGTTTTTCCGTAGAAGCTTACGCTAAGAACTGCAAGTCTTGCTTATATGCTAAAGTTGGAGATAAGAAACCTTTAAAGACTTTTAAAGCCTTTTGTGAAGCAGCAAAACTGTATCCTAAACCAGCGAATATATGGCTGGATAGTCTGGCAAAGATATCAGCTAATAATACTTTAGAATTGTTTGAGCGTATTCCCAACGATCGCATCTCTTCAACTGCCATTGAATTTGCTCAATCAATCTTAAACATTAATCAAAATAAATTATTAGAGTTTAGCAAAGAATTATCATGAAAAAGCTATTTTTAGCATGGCAAGACTCAAAAAGCCGTCATTGGTTTCCCATTGGACAATTAACTTTTGATGGAAAAAATTATCATTTTGTCTATACTCATGGTGTCAACAAAGCTCAAGCTGAGTCTAGTTTTCAATTATTACATTCTTTTCCAGAACGCGATCGCGTTTATACATCATCAGAACTTTTTCCTCTATTTTCCAATCGTTTGATGCGTCCTTCCCGTCCAGATTATCAAGACTATATTCAGTGGTTAAATATTCCTAAAAATGAAGGCGATCCAATCGCCATTTTAGCTCGTAGTGGAGGACGTAAAGCGACAGATACTTTTGAAGTTTTTCCTTGTCCAGAAATCAATGAGAATGGACTTTATCATATTCACTTTTTTGTGCATGGATTGCGATATATGCCAGAATGTTCTATTGAACGAGTCAAGCAATTACAATTAGAAGAACGTTTATATTTGACACGCGATTTTCAAAATCCTTATGACGAAAAAGCTTTATTATTACGTACCGAAGATCGGCACAATTTAGGATATTGCCCTCGATATCTAGCAACAGATATTTATGAAATTTTAAAACAAAATACCCAATCGGTTGATGTTCGCGTAGAAAGGATTAACCCCTCACCAACACCAATACAATTTCGTCTACTGTGTAATATGACTGCACAATGGCACGATAATTTTAGCCCGTTTTCTAGTCAAGATTATCAACCAATTGTAGATTCTACTTTGTTATTGACATCTAGCTAATAATTGTATTGAATAACCATTCGCTAGTAAGCAATTTTTAACTTACAATCTCGCAATAAGATACAATTTTTAGTGAATATGCGATCGCTCGCTATATTTACTAGAAAATCTTACTGCAACATCAAAGCAACTTCTTTCGCAAAATAAGTCAAAATGAGATCGGCTCCCGCGCGTTTCATGCTGGTGAGAGTTTCTAGAATTACCTTTTTCTCGTCAATCCATCCATTTTGAGCCGCTGCTTTCACCATAGCGTACTCGCCACTCACGTTATAAGCAGCGACGGGGAGATTGGTATAGTTTTTGATTTGACAAATGACATCAAGATATGCTAAAGCAGGCTTAACCATGACAATATCTGCACCTTCAGCAATATCGAGAGCAACTTCTTTAATCGCTTCCCTGGCATTGGCGAGATCCATTTGATACGTTTTTTTATCGCCAAATTTTGGGGCAGAGTCTAAGGCATCCCGAAATGGGCCATAATAACCAGAAGCGTATTTGGCAGAATAGGCTAGAATCCCAACATTGATATAGCCTTCTGCGTCTAGTGCTTTGCGAATAGCTCCTATTCTCCCATCCATCATATCGGAAGGCGCAACAAAATCGGCTCCTGCTTCTGCATGGGAAAGTGCCATTTTCACTAAGACTGCTACGGTTTCATCGTTTAAGATTTTTCCATCTTCGACAATACCGTCATGACCGTAGAAAGAGAAGGGATCGAGAGCAACATCGGTAATGACGACGAGATTAGGGATTTCTTTTTTAATTGCTTTTACAGTTTTCTGTACCAATCCATCGGGATTATAGCTTTCCGTACCTGCGTTATCTTTCTTTTCTTCTGCAATGAGGGGAAAAAGCGAGCGATCGCATTGATGCCTAAATTATAAGCATCAGCTACTTCTTTTAGCAGTAGATCGAGAGAATA
>JAAUUT010000238.1 GCA_012031035.1 Candidatus Altimarinota bacterium
AGTTAGTGCCGCCAGCAATGGTGAAGCCAAACCTCTGGATATGGTGTAAGACCAAAGCTAGCAAGTTAGCAGAGGCGACTGTAGATGAAACAGGAAGCTCCCGATTTATCGGTGAGTACGTCACACTCGCAATCTACGAACGAATGGCAACCTTGCGAGAAGTCGGTGCTGGAGTTGCACTTTGGGCAAACGCTACCCATGTTTTGAAAAAATTAGATGTATTGGAAGAAGCGTTAAGCGAGGGCGATCGCGTAACTAACTATCAATTTTTTTCTCAAAAAGGCAAAGAATTAATGAACCTTCGCGTAGATGGTTTTGAAGTGCCAGCGATCGCCATCCATCGCGCTGACTTACAAGCATTGCTTTGGCGGAAATTACCTTTAGAACAAACAACGTTAGGTCAGTCGTTCGAGCGTTTCGAGCAATTTGGAGACAAAGTTAGCTCCCATTTTAGTTCTAGTTTAACAGACGAAGGCGATGCTTTAATTGGGGCAGATGGTCTGCGATCGCGCGTGCGATCGCAATTATTCGGCGACGCAAAACCGATCTATCGAGGCATGACCGCTTACCGAGGATTGACCAATAACATCCCCAATACCTACAAACCAGGTTACATCTATGAATTTTTGGGCGCTGGCAAAGGTTTTGGATTTGTAACAATCAAAACTAAAAAATCTAAATTCATATACAGGCAAAAGGGTTGATGTTCAAGAAAAAAATAGCCCTTTTTCCTTTCCCCTTTTCCCTTTCCCCGAATAAAAGCAAGAAATCTATTGTATTGAAGAAGAAATTTGCAAGCGATTGAGGTAAGGAAATAAGATTAACAACGATCCCTTACTAGAAATTCTGCGATTTTATGTCTAAAGTAACTTTCTTACAACCCGATCTCATTTTGGGAGATACCGTTTTTGGAATTACAACAGAAGTTTTGCGCCATCACCAACTCAAAGGTTTAGTTTTGGATGTCGATGAAACTTTAGTACCCCTTAAAGAGAGACAAGTCTCTGAAGACTTGGTACGTTGGATAGAACAAATTAGGAATGATGCAACAATATGGCTTGTTAGCAACAATTTAAGCGAAAATCGCATCGGTAGCATTGCTCAGTCTCTCAATGTCCCTTATATTTTAGGGGCGGGAAAACCATCTCGACGCAAGCTTAGACAAGCCGTTCGTTCTATGAATTTACCAGCTTCTCAAGTGGCAATGGTCGGGGATCGCCTATTTACCGATGTTATCGCAGGAAATCGCCTCGGAATGTTTACCATTTTAGTCGAACCGATGGTCGATCCCGCGATCGCCGCGCGTTCTTACCCCATTCGCAATTTGGAAGTGTGGATTTCTCAAAAACTTGGTGTATCGCTAGCTACCAATCTACAAAAATTTACAAAAAATGATTAATTGTTAAAAAAGAAAATATAAAAAAAATAATTAAGGAATTTAAGAATTGAGCAAAAATGGGGAATTCTATATATATAAGTTCAAATGGGGTCAGCCAATATAAAGACCCTAAATATAATAAACCTCGGTAACAAAGAGAAAGGGCGTTAGCTTCAGCAAAGAGAAAAGCGGGCTAACGCCATCTTTGTTTTTGAAAAGGATATGGGGATCGCTTAAAACGATTAAGCTTGGCAATGAAGATAAAGCAATAACCCAAGGGAGATTCGCAACAATCATTTATGCTTAAAAACGAGCAACATATATTAATCTAAATCCTTAAGAATAGCAGTTTTAAATTTGCAATAACTTGAATCAAAAAGCGATCGCGCAATATTAAGTAATCTTTGTAAATAATCGCACCAATCAAACCAGAAAATAAATTGTAACAATTCATTCGCTTCAAGGTAGCTAAGAACACAAAATCGCTCAAAAAATTTAACCTAATCCTGAAACGGGATACGTTGTGAATCTCCCGTTTAGAAAACGGGAGAGCGTCAAATCCAACAGTTTTGAGTGAGATTGAGTTTCTTTGATTCGATAGTTATCGCGCGCTTTTTTCTGACCCTCTGTTACATCCAATCCTGGAACACCGTCCGACTCATAAAAGCTTGCTGAAACTGAGCTTGTTGCTGGTTGAGTGCTTCTAGTTGCAATTCAAATTGTTATCGAGTCAGGTAGCCACCATTTATCCAAATCGTTTGTCCCGAAATCCACTGCGCGTTTGGCATTGCCAGGAATACAACCAACGGAACAATATCATCGATCGCACCTAGGCGACCTGCATTCGATAAACTAGCAGCAAACTTTGTTGTTTCAGGGGTTTCCATGCTGTGAAAGAAGGGCGTATCGACAGGCCCCGGCGAGATCGAATTAACAGTGATGCCTCGCTTGCCAAGTTCCTTCGATCCCATCCTGGTCAGTTCTTCCACAATCGCTTTACTGCCTGCATAGGCTGCGTAATTGGGTGCAGATGCTGCCAGGAGTGAGGTGGCGATATTAATGATACGACCGTTATCAGAAAGGCGACGCGCACCCTCGCGCATACACAAAAAAGTGCCGCGTGTATTGATGTTAATCATGCGCTCAAGCTCTTCATCGCTCACTTCTGCGATCGGTTTTTTGATAATTGCACCTGCATTATTCACTAGGATATCGGCTCGACCAAAGTTATTGAACGCCGCGTCAAACATCTGCTTCACTGTTGCAGGCTGCCCCAAATCGCCCGAAATAAGTGCGGCGCGTACCCCTTGTTCTTGCACTAGACGCGCCGTTTCTTCTGCTTCACTTCGCGTTTCTTCGCGATGGTAATGCACCACAATATCAGCACCATGCTTGGCAAGTTCTACTGCAAAGCCGCGCCCTAGATTGGCTCTGGCTCCTGTGACGATCGCAACTTTTCCTGCGAGTTCTTTGTTGACGTTCTCTTGAGTAGTAGTTTGACTAATTTGACTTTGGGGTTTTTGCTGGGCATAAGCAGGAATCGCCGCAGCTAGTCCAGCGAAAAAGGAACCAGCTAGGAGAGATCGTCGCCCTAAAGTTACGCGCGATGTCTTGACAAAAGTGCCAACTTTTCCTGAAAAATTGCGATTATTATTCATGACAAGTCCTTTTAAGACGATAAATGACGATAGCGTTCAGATTAGTCAGCGATTCAATTGCTGCGTTGCGCAAAAAAGCTTTCTTAATTATTTCTTTAGATTGATGAAATTGATTGTAACCCAAATCAATTGTACGTAGTTGTCAAATATTGCGAAAAATGTCGCGATCTTGCTCAAAATTTAGCAAGATCGAGCATAGATTAAAATCTATGAATAGAGATTTACAGCCATTCGATCGCATTATTAATTAGACCTCTTGCATAAATCAGAGAAATTGATGATTTCTAATTTTGGATTTTGAATGAAAGGATTTTGGATTGAGGAATTTAAGACTTTTGCAAGAGGTCTATTGTGATTTTAAGAAAATTAAGCGTTCGCAATTTTGCCCATAGATTTTAATCGATAAATAATGCAAACTAGAGTTTTATAATCTCTGTCGATAGACTTTTGGAGTGACAGAAAAATGTTGGCGAAATACCTTGGTGAAGTGGCTGTGTGTAGCAAAGCCTACACGTTCGGCAATCTCAGCAATCGTTAAATCGGTATTCGCGAGTAAATGTTGTGCCCTTTCTAATCTACATTGAGTCAAATATTGATAAGGAGTCATGCCTGTCGATTGTTTGAACAATCGAATAAAATGATAGCGACTCATATCAATACTATTGGCAATCTCATCTAAATTCGGATTGTTTGCCAGATTTTCGTTAATAACCCTCTTTTGTCACTCTCCGAGAATTAAAATGAAGAAACCAAGACAATAAATCTCTACAAGACGGAGAGCATAATGGATGTAGAATTACAGATCCTCAAACATTTGGCAAGAGAAGCACAACC
>JAAUUT010000115.1 GCA_012031035.1 Candidatus Altimarinota bacterium
TAAAATTTTCTACACGCTATGTCAACTGTGTAGATGTCTCCCTACGGTCGGTTTATTTGTTGGTCACGATTCATCTCGCCGCTAACCGGCGGTGTAGCGGGAGTCCTCTCGTGACATTTAAGATAGAAAGCTCGCCAAGTGAGTTCTGGAAATGTTCCATCAAGGACGCGATCGCGTTAAATAACCAGAGAATATCAAAAAAAAGTTAATTTCGACTAACTATACGTCTTTAAAAAGCAGAGTGTCAACAACTCTCGTTACAATCAAAATAATAAGAAGTCAAACAACAACGAAAAACACCATGATTCCTACCGTTATTGAAACCTCTGGTCGTGGCGAACGCGCATTTGATATTTATTCTCGACTCTTGCGAGAGAGAATTGTTTTTTTGGGAACAGAAGTTAGAGATGAGTCAGCTAATCTAGTTGTAGCTCAATTGTTATTCCTGGAAGCAGAAGATCCTGAGAAAGATATTTATCTCTATATCAACTCTCCAGGTGGTTCAGTATCGGCAGGATTGGGAATCTTCGATACGATGAATCAAATTCGCCCCGATGTCTGTACTATTTGTATTGGGTTGGCTGCCAGTATGGGTGCTTTTCTCCTTAGCGCTGGCGCAAAAGGCAAGCGCATGAGCCTTCCTAATTCTCGTATTATGATTCACCAGCCTCTCGGAGGTGCCCAAGGACAAGCTACGGATATTGAAATTCAGGCCAAAGAAATTCTGTACCTCAAAGGGTTACTCAACCAACATCTGGCTAGTCACACGGGTCAACCGCTAGATAAAATTGCTGAAGATACCGAACGCGATTTCTTCATGTCTGCTGAGGATGCACAAGCCTACGGATTAATCGACCAAGTGATTAATCGTCGTCCTTCTGCCATCAATCCACCTGTCGCAGTTGGTTAATCTGTGAACTACCCACGCCAACACCAAAGTGTCTGGCGTGGGCAACAACCCAACAGATAGCACAATAGTAGATTTCTTGCGTCCTCTACTGCTAGGTCTTACATTTGGGCAGTAGGCTTTATCCCCTGTTCCAGAGGTCTGTCTTGAGTGGGTCTTGCATTCGGAGGTTTCCTCCGAATTACGCACTCGCAGAATTCGTAATCCCTCATCTAGAAGGTTAATTGCTGCATTTACGTCCCTGTCGTGTTTCCTGATGAATCGTTTGTTAAGCTAAATCTAGTACGAAAGCGATCTAAAATTGACTTTGCCCAAAAGATTGTTAATTTATTCAAAATTACTTTTTTTGAGCGGTCTATCTTGGATATACATCATGCTTTGAGATGAGGATAATGCTATCTCAGCTTTTTGTAATTCTGTTCCCAGATACATGGCGTGTTCGACTTGCAACGCGGGACAACTAGCAGCAATTTGTTGATAAAGTTGCTTAGCAGATTTCCCAGAATAACAGTTAACTACTTCTCCAGTCCCTGGTGTGAGATGTTCTACTAAGATGGAGTCTTCTTGTAGGCTAATAACAAAGCTACCACTCGGATCGCTAAAATCTCGCGATCGCAAAATCTTTGCATATTCAGTTTGAATAATTCGTTCGGCATATTCCCAACAGTCCTCATAAATATGAGCGCTTTGACTAATAGTTACTAAGGGGCCTCGTTTTAGGTTTATGCACTCAGAAGAAGTCTGATGTTTGGAACAATCTGCGGTTTTAAAAGTCGTTGCGCTTTCTGTCACCGTAGGGACATCTTCACTTCCGACTTCATTAATGGAGTCGCATATATACTGTTGTAAGGCGATTAATCCCATCGCATTCGCAGCCCAAGCGGAAAACATATCATTGCTGCGAAAAGTAGCTGTTAAGGATAATTCATTATCAACAATTCGCAACCAAATATGATTGAGACATGGCGGACTATCGTTATTATTATCTTTTTGAACATCCCATAAAGACATAACGATTCTTGATGAATCTTTAGCTGCAATTAATTTTTGAATCGCTTGCTCGATTTGATCGCATCCAAACCAAGAACGCAAACGCTGACCGTAAGTATATTTAACCCCTTCACAAGGAATTGCATCATCTAACATTTGCGAGCGATAATCGTCGATAAATTCTCTTTCTATGGGAAGATAGTTAGGATTTGGAAAATCAAAATCTTGCGGTTCTTCAGTTACAATCGCCACGAGATTGATTAATTCTTGCCACTGTCCGTATTGAGATGGTCGAATTGTACCCGTTGTTTTGATGCGATGGAGAATTTTTACCCAAGTTTCAGCTATTGTTTTTCCTTCTATTCGATGTCCGTATCGCTCGCCAGGTAATAGGGTTGGATATTTTTTTTCTTCAGGAAAAAATAAGGGTTTTCCCCAAGGTTCCATCGCTTCTTTTTGAGAATAAGATTTAACTAAATTAATGGTTTCTTCAATAGAAGTAGCTTCTTGGCATTGTATAGAAGTTCGTAATTTCTCTAAACTTTCACTAGCAATCTCAATGTCGATATAACCTCGGATCGGTGAATTAATTACCCAACAGTCTCTACCAAGATCGCTTTTTCCTTTAGTAAATCCTTGTCGAAAAAAGTCTAGTAGACATTCACAACTTCCTGAGTTTTTATCTTCTTTTGTGGCATTTAAAATCACTAAAAATCCCACATAAGGATTAGCTAATAAATTGCGAATTAATGGACTGATGCCTCGCGTTGGCGAGTAAAGATTGCCAATAACGGCAAATTCTTCATTATTTAAATGCTTGGCTACCGATTGTTTGACCGTCCAACCCGTAATAATTGCTGTTTGTCCGCTACCACAAATTAATTGTTTTTGATTGCAATAAGGTTTATAAATAAATTTAGAATTTATTGGGTCAGATGTCATAATTCATGATAGGGTTTTCAGCTAAGTAAATTGAATTTTTTGACTTCACTAGATTAACAAATTATTGGAGCGTTGTTCGCGCGAGCGCAGAACCCAACAAAGTTTATTAATATTGGGTTAGGCCTGACGGCAGGATAACGCTAACGTTCTCTCAACCCAACCTACCCTTCAAAAATTTGTCAGTCAATTAAGCAAAATAATATCACTTAGACAACTGTTTCGTTTCTTAAACACTCTAAGTCGAAATGTAGAAATTGTAGTATGGACTAAACCTAAATCGCGATCGCGAGTTTCCACATAATCAGGATTACAAATAACATTTTTGATGTATGACCTTATGGAAGAGACAAAGGTCAATCGTTAGATAGACGTAACAACACCCACGAGCAAGGCACTATATAAAGCGAGGTCGATAGCGTGCAGAACCCCTTTAGTCCCCTTCTTAGGGGATTGAAGGGGTAAAATAAAAACACGCGAGAATACACCTCAAAAAACCTCGTTAAAATTGGTTTTGATAGACAAAAATACTAACCAATTTTTAATGAAAACAATTGTTATCACAGGCGGTACTCGCGGAATCGGTTACGGTTTAGCAGATGCTTTTCTAGCGCTTGATTGTAACGTCGCTATCAGCGGACGCAATGCTAAAAGCCTCGAAATGTCAATAGAAAAGCTAGCCGATAAATATTCGCCTCAGAAAATTCGCGGTTATGTTGCCGATGTGAGACATTTCGAGCAAGTACAGGCGTTGTGGGACAAAGCAAAAGCCGATTTTGGTAAAATTGATATTTGGATTAACAATGCGGCAATGACTCATCCCCGTTTTCCGTTATGGGAACAAACCCCAGAAACGCTAGCGGCTGTTGTCGAGACGAATTTAATTGGAACGATGTATGGCGCAAAAGTTGCCATTACGGGAATGCTAGCACAGGGATTTGGTGCGTTTTACAACCTAGAAGGTTCGGGGAGTAGCGGGACTAAAGTAGAGAATTTGACGCTTTATGGGACGACTAAGTATGGTATCCGATTTCTCACTGAATCTCTAGTTCAAGAAATGCAAGGTACACCTATTGTCGTCGGTGCGATTAGTCCGGGTATTGTGGTCACAGATTTAATTACCGGACAATACAACGAACAACAAGTAGAATTGTGGGAACGTTCTAAACGAGTGCTAAATATTCTCGCCGACCGAGTAGAAACGGTAACGCCGTGGCTAGCAGAACAAATTCTCGCCAATCAAAAGACGGGGATTCGCATCGCTTGGTTAACGAAAGCAAAAGCGATACGAAGATTTTTGGGAGCTTCTTTTTTTAAACGGAATTTATTTGAAGAAATTTAACGTTTTTTAGACAAAAAATTAAATTAGTCGCTATTAAAGGATGTTCCTTGTCTCGGCAAGTCGAAGATATAAATGTTATCTATAAAGTAGGGAAATTTTATTGAATTTTGAGAGCGGCTTATGACATCTGTATCGAATCATGCTGTCGAGATTTATATTCAAAGAGTTACAGAACTCAGTCAATCCGTTCGACGAATTCCCACTTCAGAAGAATTAGAAAAACTGGCGGTAGAACTAGGCATTAGCAAAGAAGAGATCGAGGCAGCACAGAAGCAATCGCAAGACAATTTAATCCGAGCAAAAAGTTATTTATCGCTCAAGCATTGGGAGGATGCGATCGCAGAACTTCAAGAAGCATTAGTTTTTAGCCCTTCCAATTTAGAAATACTAACCAGCTTAGCCACTGCTTATCTAGGTCGCTGGTATAAATATCATCGTCAAGAAGACGAACAGAATATTCGAGATACCATCCGCCAATGCTTCGCGATTAAACCCGACCACGAAGAAAGTCTCAGCTTATTAGCTATTTTAGATCGGGCGATCGAGCAGCGTCAAAGAAACCGATCGATCGCAGGAGTTGGATTAGGAATTGTTTTGCCAGTTTAGGTATTTTTTTGCTTTGAATGATTCGCTATTAAGCTTGCTGGCTAACAAGCCATCAAAGCTACAAGAGTTAGAGTTTCAAATAAGAGAAGAAATTCAATCTCTCAGACAAGAACAAGAACAAATTCGCACGGAACTGTTGGGAGTTCAACAACAGGAGAATTGGCAAAATCAAATGCGAATTTCTGAGTTAGAAGATCGATTGACAAGATTAACGCAAAACTATAACAGATTACAAAGGCGATCGCTACAACTAGAGCAAAATCAGGAAGATAGCGATTCTCCTATCTTAGTTTCTCCTTCAGAAAACAAACCTAACCGGACAAACGAGCGAGGTATTAATCGTTTTTAAGCCCAGTAACTGCTTCGTTACTGTACTGGAGTTGTCGCGATCGCTTCTCTCATTGTTAAGTTTCAAAAAGCTGAGTTTAACTCAAGCATAAAATAAATTTAATACTGATTTTTAGTGGCTCAGAAGCGGATTTACTCAGTATCCGTTGATTTACTTAACGATAGATAGATTTTTATGACATGGGAAAAAGAAGAAGGCGATCGATTAATTTCCCAACGCATCGGCGAACTGTTTAAAAATATTACTCGTAAAAAAATTCTGGCGATCGCGAGGCAACATGGCTGGGAAATCGTCTCAGCCGGAAAAGAACCGCTAAAAGCCCGCAAACAAGGGTATCACAGCATCCCCATTCCAGGTAGGAACGATGGTGCAGTAATTGCTAATGGAACGGCATTTAAGATTGTTAAGGCTTTAGTTCAACCTTCAATCGATGAAGAAAAATATGCAACCACACTTGAAGCTATTCAGTACGAACTAGCACGACAAAAAACGAGAGCCGATCGCGCCGAATATAAGCTAGCACAGGCACAACAAACAATTGTTAAACTACAAACCGATGTAGAAGCGGGACTCGATCTAGCGGACGAAACCGAACATCACAATAACACGTTACAGAAAACAGTTCATCGCTACAGTCGTTGGATTGAAAAATTAAAAGCAAAAATCACAAAATTAATTCAACAACGAGCGCAGCAAGAAGAAGAAATGCTCAAAATTGCCGATGCAGTAGAACAACAAGAAATTCGCCGGAAAAACAGTGTAGCTAGGTTGACTCAGTTTTCAGGAAAACTTTCGCCAAAACTTCAGCGAGATCTACAGAAAATTATTCGCTATCTTAAGGAGGAATGATGACAAATCTTGCACAGAAGATTCGAGATAATGTAGCGCGCTCGCGTCGAACGACTTCAGAGATTTTAGGCGCAACGGCGGTATTAGTTCGAGGGCACGAACAGATTCTAGAGCAACTTAAGGCTTCTACGCCTCCATTGCAAACGCCTTGGACGGTAGCAAAGATGAAGCAAGATTTTGGTAGTTTTAGCGCAGCCCGAAAACATTTTCTCGAAAGCTACAACGTTCGCGCTAGTAGTTGGAATATTTTAGTCGATCGCGTTAATATCATCGAAGCAGCTTTAGTTCATTTGGGATATCGACAAAGGTCAATGTAATTGTGAACTTTGTTTCATACGCGATATATCGCGTCTCTACCTTTGAACTTTGAACTATTAAAAAGACTTCCAGACTAATACAAGTAATATAGCAACGATCGCCCCGATCGCGGTATTAATAAAATTGACAACATCATGAGTAAGCCAATTGACTTTAGATTCGATTGTTGCACCAATCAAACTTTCGATAGTAGTCGCCACAAAAGCCGCAATAATACACCCAATAACGCCAATTAAATCTATCAAACCAATTCCCCAAGCAAAAACGCGATCGCGATCGAAGCGGCGATTCCTGCTAGCGTTCCTTCTAAACTAATTGCGCCTTCAGTTCCTCTGGGAACGGGTTTTAAGCTAGTAATTAAAAATGTACTTTTTCCATATGCTTTCCCGATTTCGGTCGCTGTCGTATCGGAAAGTTTAGTGGTGAAGCTAGCAACAAAACCTACAACTAATAGCTCTCGCCAAGGTTCGCCCACAAATAAACTAGTAACAGCGCAAATAGTTCCTGTTAATGCCGAACTCCAAAGATTGCCGGGGCCTCGCGCTCCCGATCTGGCTTCTGCGATGCCTTCTGCCTCTTTTTGTGCCATCCCAACAAAGGTAAGACCGGAACCCACCAAAAAGTAAAACATAACGATCGCGTAACCTTTCCAGACCAAAATTCCCCAAATCGTAACGCCTAAAAACCAAGCATGAATATAGCCAGCAGGCGTAAGTAATTTTTTGGGAGCGAGAAACGCGATCGCGAGTAGAACTGTATTCAGTCCGACAGCGATTAGCCAAGGATTAGACAATTCAATCGATGCAAACATATACTCAATTATCCAGCTACCAGTAAGGATAACAGAGACAAAAGACTTCTTGCTCTGATTCTGGTCAAGGATTTGTTAGGGAAAAAGGTTTATGGTAAGGGGGATATCAATGAAAGTTTTTCCCTTTAACCTTTTCCCATTCCCCAGTAAAGACTTTTCTCTATATTTACACTGATACTGGTTTGCGGAGGTAGCCTCTTTCTTCAAGACCCTGCCACACTTTCGCAACGCTTTCTTCTAACGTTTCTAAGTCGGTGCGGCATTCGACTTCAGGATTGAGAGGCGGTTCGTAAGGATCGCTAATGCCAGTAAAAGCTTTAATTTCTCCACTTCTGGCTTTTTTGTAAAGTCCTTTAACGTCGCGATCTTCGCATACGGCTAAAGGTGCGTTAACAAAAACCTCGACAAAATCGCCAATACGTGCTTTGACTTCTTCACGAATTTCTCGATAGGGAGAAATAGCTGAGACTAAAACGATTACGCCATGTCGAGTTAGTAGGTTAGCGACAAACCCAATTCGACGAATATTTTCGTCGCGATCTTCTTTAGAAAAACCTAAACCTTTAGTTAAGTTCTCACGTACTATATCTCCGTCCAAAATTTCTACTGGATAATCATGTTCCCGTAGTTTCTTTTCGATTGCTTGAGTAATAGTGGTTTTTCCTGCACCACTTAATCCTGTAAACCAGACAGTTACGCCACTCTGCTTCATTTTTGTTCTTTTGTTCTAATTTTAAACAAATTAACATATAGTCTAAACGCTTCCTGCTCATTTGCGAAGCGCATTATATGAAGAGTTCGATCGGATTTTGATTAATAGCGATTCTAAATAACTGTTCTTTCTGCATTTTAATATAGCTTTAATCGCGACCTGCTATTGTTAGCATTCCCCAATAACTTCTCGCGATCGCCACAAAAGTAATTTTGTTTTTCTAGCTAGAATTGAAATAGATGAGATGAGCAATGTTTATAACTATGAACGAGCGACCTATGTTTCACCTGGCAATTCCCATCAACGATATTGCCAAAGCAAAAGCGTTTTATTGTGAAGGATTAGGCTGTGAAATCGGTCGAGAAAGCGATCGCGCAATAATTTTAAATTTTCATGGGCATCAAGTAGTCGCTCATATGGCTAACGAGCCTTTAGCCCCACAAAAAGGCATTTATCCAAGGCATTTTGGTTTAATTTTTACTTCGCAAACCGATTGGGAAACCTTGGTTAAACGAGCAAAAGAAAAACAATTAACTTTTTATCAAGAGCCTAAACTTCGTTTTCCAGGACAACTTACCGAGCATAATACTGTGTTTCTCGAAGATCCTTTTTACAATTTTTTAGAATTTAAATTTTATCGTCACTATGAAGCGATTTTTGGCGGTCGAGAGTTAAGCGCTATTGGCGATCGCTGATTTTCTTGAACTAAAACTCAAACTATTCACGATAGAAACTCTAAAACTAGCTGGTTAAACTTTTGTGGATATTCGATTGGACTCCAATGACCGCACGCTTCAATTATTTCCAATCGAGCATTCGGAATAGTTGCGATCGCATTTTGAGCGTGAGCGACAGGAACCATTGAATCTTGTCTGCCCCAAATGATGAGGGTTGGAGCAATAATGGTATGTAGTTTTTGCGCGATCGCTCGATTGAATTGTCCCCAGATGTTGAAGTTTGAACGACCTACATTTAGGGTTGCTTCCGCCGCGCCAGGAAGCCGTGCCATTTGATAAAATTCCTCGATTAATTCATCGGTAATCAGTTTGGAGTCATAGACCGCCTGTTTGCACAGCATCGCAATACTTGCTCGACTCGGCGAACTAAATAATTTGTCTAAACCTGGAAGCGTTGTTACTCGAAGCAGGAAATTGATTTCTTTTCCTAGACCAGCACTACCTACAAGGATAAGGCGATCGACTAACTCAGGAAAATTTAGCGTAAAGGTAAGCGCCACGCCACCACCCGCAGAAATACCAATCAAATTAGCTTTAGATATTTCTAAAGTCTTCATGAAATCTCGTGTAAACTGAGCCATAAAGTCAAAAGTGTATTTGGCATCTGGTTTATCGGATCGACCTGCACCCACCATATCGAACGCATAAACGCAATGATGCTTGGCTAATGCAAAGATATTGTGCTTCCACAACTCAATATAACCGCCGCCACCATGAAGCAAAATGACTGTGCTGCCTGAATCTCCAGCTTGCCAATATCGGGTATTCACAGAACCAACTTTGACATAGCGATCTTGCAATTGCTCTGTTCGATTCATCTCAACCTTGCCAAAATTGTAACGCTTAACCCCTATCTTAAGCTTTTGGCAATTTTCTCAAGGCTGTTTGATGAGTTCTTCTACAAATCTCAAGCTCATCTTAAGATTTACCAGTCTCTTAAATAGTTCGTGGGATAGTAATTAAAACAATTCAATTCTGGTTGGAAATTAATGAACGCTGAAATATCTATGAAAGCTAGTTCGCGTCTTACTCAGCTTACATTGATGATTAGCAGCACCCTAACCGTTATGGCAGGGGCAACCATCGCACCTTCCCTTCCAGCAATGCGGGAACATTTTACAACAGATCCCAACGCCGATTATTTAGTGCGATTAACTTTGACTTTACCAGCTTTGTTTATTGCGCTGGGGGCCCCTTTGGTAGGGATTACCATCGATCGCATGGGGCGTAAATATCTTCTTATACTGGCGTTAGGACTCTACGGAATAGCAGGAAGTTCGGGATTTTTACTTGACAGCTTGCAATGGCTGTTAGTAAGTCGTGCATTCCTGGGTATTAGTGTTGCTGCGATTATGACTATTTCGACGACGCTTATTGGCGACTATTATACGGGAGCAACCCGCACTAAGTTTCTTGGATTACAAGCAAGCTTCATGGGATTGGGCGGTTTATTATTTCTCACTGTCGGGGGTTTCTTAGCCGATATAAGCTGGCGCTTGCCATTTCTCATTTATCTCATATCACTAGCGTTAGTTCCCCTGGCGATGTTATCGCTTTACGAACCAGTACGTAACCCATCAAACCCTACAAATACGATTACCGATGAACCTCAACGGCTTCCTAGCACGCTTATAGCAATAACTTATGGAATTGCCATACTGACACAAATAGTATTTTATTTCATCCCAGTACAATTACCGTTTTATCTTACTCAGGTTGCTAATACTAATGCCGCTCAAGAAGGGTTTGCGATCGCGTTACTTTCTCTATTTTCAGCTATTAGTTCTATTTTCTATCGTCAAGTCAAAATTCGCTTAAATTTTATTGCAATTTATGGCATTGCTTTTATTAATATGGCGCTAGGCTATGGAATTATTGGTTCGACGGGCAATTATGGTTTTGTGTTAGTCGGATTAATAATTACAGGTTCGGGATTGGGGTTATTAATGCCTAATATGAATCTTTGTTTGACTACTGTCACTCCCGAAATATTTCGCGGCAGAGTAATGAGTGGAATTACCACTTCCTTTTTCTTGGGTCAATTTCTATCGCCTTTTGTAAGTCAACCATTAAGTAAAGTAGTCGGTCTTGGCGGTGCTTATGGTTGGGCATCGGGATTCATGTTTATTTTGACATTAATTACTCTATTCTTTGTATGGCGATCGCGATAATTAATAAATATATTTTTGGATTGTTCGATTCACAGAACAATCTAATAGAAATGATTGAATCAATTCGACACTATCCAGACAATCAGACTTGGTGGTTAGGGTTGATGATGTTCAGTCCTAAACAACGAGGTCAAGGATTGGGTACAGAGTTTTATCAGGCGTTTGAGGATTGGGTATCAGCACAAAAGATCGAGCAAGTATCCTTGAGTGTGGTTGAAGCTAATGAGCTAGACTTACAGTTTTAGAAAAGCTTGGGATTTGAGGTTATCCGCAAGACAGAACCGCGACAATTTGGAAATAAAATTCATTCAGTTTATGTAATGAGCCGCGCTCTAGCAATGACTACATAATAATTCGTTTGAACGGTTGGGTTTCGTACCTTAACCCAACCTACAACTGTTTATCTAATTTTTATGAACAAATTTTGAATAAATTTTATCTAAAAAAAACTTCATTTTAACGCTAAATATCTGCGACTTCCATTCATGAATTTTTCAAATTTATAATGAAAAAGTACATCAATTAAATCTTCTAATGTTAAGTATTTAAGATAAGCAACTCCTAGATCGATTTTGCGATCGCTATATTCAAGATAAACTTTTCTGCGAATTGTCTCGCATCGATTCCAATCTTTGCGGAAAGTTGCTTGCATTTCTTGCTGATAGGGTTCAAAAGAAGTAATATCCCGACGCAAACAAGCGCTAATATGACGACAAGCGATTTCAGATCCCCTAAAAGCGTGTCTAATTCCTTCTGCACCTAAATAATTAATCGTAGAAACGGCATCGCCTATGGCAAGAGTATTATTTTGATAATAGCGATCGCAAAGTTCTTTGGAATATTCGACAACTGAACCATGAACGTCTAAAACTTCATAGCTTTTTGGTTTAATATGAGTCTTAATAATATTTTTGGTGTAGTCTTTCAATGGATTAATTTTTGGCAGTAGTTTATGAGGCTCATCATAAATGACCGTTCCGGTTTTAAGTTGGCAATTATCCATTGGAAAGATCCAAGAATAACCTTTAGGACTCCAATAATGTCCAAAAAGAAAGGTTAGTGTCTTGGCATATTTTTGATAAGTTTCCTCATCAACTTTTAGTAAATATTCTGTCCCAGCAATTTTAAGAAAATTCGGACGTTCTTTTTTAGAAGTATAAATAACCGATCGCGCATAACCCGTTGCATCTACTAAGATTTTAGTACGGACAGAAATCGGTTCGCTGCGATCTCTAAACTTTAAATTTACGACAGTACAATCCGACTCCTGATAAGATTTGAGATATCGACATCCCATCCAAACTTCACACCCATTTACTTTGGCTTGTGTAGCTAAAAATTCTCTTAATTTAGCAAAGTCAAAAACAACTCCAAGAGAGTTTGATGATTCCCATCTACGACAGATATTAGTTGTGTTAATCTCAATATTGTGCCAATAACTTCCTATTGCCTGTTCCGATAAATCGTAGGTTTCGAGAACTTCTAAGGGACACGCACCGCTAGAAAAATTATTTGCCAAAAATGTTTCGTGTTGTTCTACTAATAAAACTTTCCAGCCTTCTTTTGACAGAATTCTAGCACATTGTCCGCCTGCCGGCCCCGCTCCAACAATCGCAACATCAAAATCAGACATAAGTCAACCTAATATAAGCATAAAACCTTGAATATATTAACTTATTTTGGCTAAACTTTGTTTGCTTTTATACCAATAAAATTTACAAAACTAGGTTGAAAATTGTTGTTAAAATCTTGATTTTTTTTTAGATAGACTATAATCTATTTTGACAATCAAGATTTTATATTTTACCGCTTTAAAATCTCCATGACACTTGCAGCCGATACAACTCCTTTCTGGCTCCGAAAACTAAAAATTACACTTTGGTCGCTCGATCTGTTTAGCAAGGGAAAAGTGCCTTTATTTAGCGATAGTCGCTATATTCTTGAATCCCAAGTTTTTCCTTATTTTTGCGATCGCCGCAAATATCACAAAATTTTATTTGTTGGTTGTGCTTGGTTTACTCAATATTATGAAAGCCAATATTTTTTTTATAAAGATTATTGGACAATTGACAATAATCCCAGTCGAAAAAAATATGGCGCTAAACAACATATCGTCGATACTTTAAGTAACCTCAATCATCATTTTGAGCCGAATTACTTCGATCTCATCATTTGCTCTGGTGTTTTTGGTTGGGGACTCAACCAAAAAGAAGAAGTCGAGAAAGCTTTTGCGCAATGTTTTCAATGTTTGAGAACTGACGGGATGTTTATCTTAGGCTGGAATGATATTCCTCAAAGAAAGCCTTTTCCATTAGAAAGTTGTGAAAGTTTAAAACAATTTAAGTCTTACATCTTTTCGCCATTATCCGCTTCGCAATATTTAACCGCTTCTCGTCGTAGACTGATATTTAATTTTTATGTTAAATAATGAGAAAATGCTTATATAAATTCGCTGATACATTTATAGGGCACAACGCGATATATCGTCACACTGCACAACAATAGCATCGCCCGTTATGGTCAAGATTGTATTCGACAAAGCTTTGAAAAGGATATAAAGATACAACTAGAAATTTAAGAATGAAACTTTGGGTAGAACATTTTGACCAATGGATGAGCCAAGCGCAAATGGCGTTCTATAACGAGTGGAACTTCATCGGGACGTACTCTCCAATACCAAGTGCGTTTATGTAGCATGGGTTTTGTCCAATCGCGTTCTACTAATACCATCGGGCCATTGCCGCATTGTCCGAGACAACTACTGCCAATAATTTCGACTCCAGGCACTAAATCGGCTAAAAACGCCTCCAATACCTTAAAAGAACCATATTTGCGGCAGCTACGACCTTGACAGACTAGCACTCGCTGAGTGCCAGCCTCATCTCCTATTTCGCTTGTTTTCGTGTGTGACACGATTACTGCTTTTTAACCTCCTTTGGCAAAAGAAACCATCACTAGCAGCGATAGCAAAATTCCAGGACTCAACAGCAGTAACAACATAAATAAATCGTCGGGAGTCATATTCGATCTTTTGATAGCGATTTACATCTTCTAGTGTAAATGACGCGATCGACGCGATCGGTTGTAGTTCAGCTTCTTAAGATTTACTTTATGGATTGTTTCTAAATTTTTTAACAATAATTAAATATTTTGCTTAACAATCTTAGCTATAAATTGTTTTTTCTTAAATTTACGGCAAATCAATACTCAACTTTTCTAGCGCTAGATTTATTATTGGCAAAGGGTTAGAGGCGTTCTAACATTAATCATCCGATCTTACTCGTTCATATTCTTGTAAGTAGCAACCGCAGAAGGAGATAGTCGGTTTAGATAGCGGAAAATCCAATACTTAAATACCGTATCTAAAATTACGGGAAATGTAGCAATAAATAAGAAATTAAAGTCTCGATTTTCAGGAAGACCAAAATGTCGAGAAACATTTTCTAAGATTACTTCCCATCCATGAGGAGAATGATAGCCAACAAAAATATCGGTTAATAAAATAATCAGAAAGGCTTTTGCTGAGTCGCTCAAACCATAAACAATCTCATCTAAAAATGTTTTAACAATTTCAATTTCTTTTTTGTTGGCTGCTATAACTGCCCCAAATGCTATTAACGAAAAAAGATCTGCAAATATATTGGCGATCGCATCAGCCCCATCGCGACGAGATTTTTCAGAAATTTCTGTAGCTTTTTCATTAACTTGTTCTTCTATCTCCTCAGAAGATAAGTTAGTCAGTCCAATTTTTCTTTTAAATAGTAACATCTCCTCAAAATTTTTGAGTTCTACCAAGGCTTCTTCTTCGACATCTTGATTAATAAAAATTACTTGAGGATTTTTTTCCATATAACTATTAACCAACGGACTTACAAAAGTCACTTTAGCTAATTGATGGGTCAACAAGGGGACAATAATTAGCAATAAAATAAATTTAATTGAAATTGCTGTTTTATAGCGAGAATTACGATATCGTTTAATAACCTCCTCTTCAGTTTCGCCAGATTCAGGATCGATTTCTAGACGTATTTTATTTAAAGTATTGAGAAAAGAACGTGGTAAAACACCTCTTGTTTCTGAAGCTTTTTCTGCTCTACTTCTTGTTTTGAAATCACTAGGATCTATATAAAGTCCTTCCTTACCATTTTTTTTAGAATTTAAAGAATAACTTTCTAGACTTAGACTCTTATTTTCAACATCATTTGTTGGCAAATTTTGATAAGCCTTAGTTAAGGATATGTCTACTTGACGATTTTCCAATCTAGTCGTTTTATACTTAGAGACAATCTCATCGATAAATTTTAGTCTTTCTAAAATAGTAAGAGCAGCATTTTGCTCTTCAATTAGCGTTTCTTGTCCTTCCGATTGTCTTTTATGAAAATCTGAGAGATTGAAAAAAAAACGACTCGCTTTAAACTCAGTTAATCCTGCATTAATAGTTTGTAAATACCCTCGAACTTCTGTCTTAAAATAAGCGATAACGCTCTCTCCATAATCAGAAAATTGAGAGGAGACTTTCTGACCGTTAAAATGTTTATCTTCAATATCTTTAATCTTCAATGCCGCTCTGTAAGATCGATTTAAAGCTCTTTGAGGCGTTTTGGAAAACCACTCGCCAGCAGCATTTAAAATATTTTTGAGTTGTATAGCCATTTCAACTTCTTATTAAAAAATAATTAAGAACTTTGCAAAATAATGATGACAAGATTGGCACTGATGACTTTATATTGTATGTGGTATATTAACAAATTAATTAAGTCATCGTAATGTGACTCAAAAAGAATTGTGTTGCTCTCATCAATTTGGATTGTAGGATTAACCCGAAGTGGAAAAACAACGCGCCTGGTTAACGAATTTCAGCAATGGGTTCGAGAGAAATTGCGCGTATCCAAGCGCCCTACAAAAAGCCATTCCCTCCGCTACGTAGATCGCCCATTAACCCCCACTATTTTAGTTGTAGCAGCCAATGACGATAATCGTCGAAATCTAAACGATAAACTGTCTATTTCGGTACAAGGAAGCTATCCAGTTCTTTGTAAGACTCCTTTGGGGTTTATTTCTGACGAAGTAACCTTGTTTTGGCCGCTTTTGTTCGAGCGACTAAAGCTAAAAGCACAGTTTCCCCTGCGTCTGCGTCCAGAAACAGAGCAAGAGCTAGCAACGCGCCTGTGGCGACCTAAATTAAATCGCAATAACCTAACCCAAACAGGCATGACAGAATCTCGTCTCGTCCGTCAAATTCTAGATTTATTGCAGTTAGCAGGCGCAAGCGGCATCTGTGCAGAAGAGATCTCTATGATGCTAGCGCAAGGAATTCCTAATTTTGATGAATCGATCGCCCGTAACGACGATCTATTTCAATTAATGGGAGATTGCTTGCTAGAGTGGCGGCAGTGGTGTCTGGAAAGAGGATTGCTCAGCTACGGCATTATTTACGAGTTATATTGGCGATATCTGTTAAAAGATCTTACTTATCAAGAACATTTAAGCCGTCGCTACCAAGCCGTTTTTGCCGACGATACCGATGATTATCCAGCGATCGCCAAAGATTTATTTGAGATCTTACTCGATCGCGGTTGCAGGGGCGTTTTTACTCATAATAGCGATGGTGCGGTTAGATTGGGACTCAATGCCGATCCAACTTATCTCGCCAGTTTAGCCAATCGCTGTCAAGTAGAAACATTATCGACGAGGGTCGGTCTGGCCGACTCGTTAGAAACCCCAATCATGCAATTATTGTCCGAACCCATCTACATTAACCATCTACCGCCGTCAGCGCGATCGATTCAAACCAACTCACGGGCCCAACTATTGCGCCAAACTGCTCAAACGATAATAGAAGCTGTTAAAGCTAAAGAAGTTAAACCCGAAGAAATCGCCATTATTGCCCCTGGTTTAGACGAAATTGCCCGCTATACCCTTATCGAAATTCTATCTGCTGCGGGCGTTCCCATCGAACCGCTAAACGAACAGCGTCCCTTAATTAGTTCTCCTCTAATTCGAGCTTTGCTAACACTTTTAGCGCTTGTTTACCCTGGATTAGGGCGTTTGGCGGTACGGGATATGGTAGCAGAAATGCTAGTCGTGTTGAGTCAAAAACCTAAAGAAATTGTAGCGGATCTCCAAGATCAAAAAGAACAACACCGACTCGTACCCGATATCGATATCGTTCGTGCGGGATTAATTGCAGACCATTGTTATGCGATCGATCTAGAACAACCGCGTTTGTTTCCCTCAGAAACCTATGCCAGATGGGATCGTTTGGGATATCGAGCTACTCAAGCTTATCAAGAAATCGTGACATGGATCGAGGAAACCAAATCTTTACTCGAACAACAATCGTCGATTTCTCCCGTTATCGTTTTAGATCGAGCAATTAAGCAGTTTTTTAGCTATAGTTCGCATCTATCCTACGATCGCCTAGCTGCGTTGCGAGAACTCATGGAAACAGCCCAACACTATTGGGAAGTAGATCGGCGGTTGCGACTCCACGAACCTATTCCCTCCTCGCTGACAGCAACGGTAGCTGAGTTTATTCAATTATTGCGACGGGGAGCAATCTCAGCCAATCCGCGTCCGATTCGCTCGTTTGGTCACAAAAAAGGCGCAGTAACTCTGGCAACCATCTTCCAATATCGCTCCCTTCGTTCTTTCCATCGCTGGCAGTTTTGGTTAGATGCGTCCTCTCATCTCTGGGATAAAGGCGGGGCAGCAACGCTATTCGGTGCAAATTTGTTTCTGCGAGAATGGACGGGACGTACTTGGATGCCCGAAGATGAATTAGAAAGCGATCGCGCTCGTTTGCAAAGGATTTTACGCGATCTCTTAGGACGGGTTGGCGAACGAGTATATTTGTGTCACAGCGATTTAGGCGTTAACGGAACCGAACAAATGGGGCCGCTTTCTATTTTGGTTCGCGCTGCTAGCGAATAAACTAGTAGTTGTTGACACTCTCACCGATCAATCGAGAGATTCTTGGTTCAAAGCCTCTTAACTAGCCATAACTAGCAAGCTAATTATGACCCCGCCAGACCGGCTCCGCAAGCATTTTTGTTTAACGTCCACGGGCTGTCCGACCGCAGAACGGCGCTTAATGTGGCGACGCAGGTTCGCCACCCGCGCCTCAAGGAGGCGAGAATCAAATTCTCTATTTTCACACCGATTGGCTATTATTTTTGGTAATTTACCCTACCTAGGCTTTTCGGGTGTGCCGAACCCTGCCCACAGGCAATTCAATACGTCTTTTCAGCGTGGCTCTATTTTATCAAAATTTTTGTGTTTTGTTTAGATGTCTCGCTGTCGCTCGGTTTATTTGTTGGCAACGATTCATCGCCCGCTCGATCGGGTGTCCTCTCGTTGCATTCAAGATAGAGATATAATCCAAGCAGCTTCTTATTAAATTTTATTGGCATCTTTGGAGCGATCGTGGACTTCTGCTTCTCTTCCTCTGTCATCCCTTACTCATCCCCTGCTAACCCCGAACATCTTGGCGATACTCAATTGATCGTTCGGACAGTTGAAGCAAGGGATATTACAAGTCTTGCGGAAACGATCGCTCATAGCTTTCATCCTCCCGAAGGCATATTGTGTTGGTTTTATCCCTTCCTTAAAATGGGAATCTATGAAGATTTACGCAGTCGTTTGCGATCGCGTTCTCCCCATCAAAAATGTCTAGTTGCTATTAAAATCATTCGCAGCGTCGCCGGACAAGTCGAAGAAGTCGTTGGGACAGTAGAAATTGGACTTCGTGCTGGTGTGATATCGGGCGGGAGCATCTCCTATATCTCCAATCTAGCCGTTAGTCGCGTTCATCGACGACAAGGAGTAGCGCGAAAACTACTTCTGAGATGCGAGCAAATTGCCCACGAATGGGGATGTCAAGATATTTCGCTACACGTTCTAGAAAATAATCATTATGCCAAAAAACTCTACTTTTCCTGCGGATACCAACTTCATCAGCTTGAATTTAGCTTGAGTAGTTGGTTGCTCAAGCAACCCAGACGCTTGTTATTACACAAGAAAATCGATCGCAACCAGAAGCAAAATTCGTCGGGAACGCAAAGTTAAAAACTGGAAATCTAAAACGAAGCATTTTGAACTTTGAGCTATTTTTGTCAATAGCAGGACGAATATGGAAGAGGGTCAAACAAATACAATCAAAGCTTCCGATATTATCGATCGCTTACGGGAAAAAGAATTCTCGATCGTTAATCCCCGCCGCAAAAATGGCTTAATTCTCTATAAACAATATCATGCTGAATTTGCCGGGCCTGGCGCTGTTGTGGGCAGCGAATTCGATACTGATGTCGTTCGCATCATTCCTGTTGGCAATCTCTCTCTGGTTACTCCACAATCGTCAAGAGAAAAAATTAATGCTTATTTGATTCGGCGACAGTGGGTTAGATTGACTAAACAGATTATCGATAATCCCGTTCCTTTGCAACGGGCACAGGTAATCCTCAATCAATTTGAAAATTGGTTTGATTCTGAAACCGCCGCGACACTTCCCGATGATGCTTTTGCTCTGTTAGTGGGCGTTTTACCGCAAACGATTAGAAAGGTACGCAATGAATATGTAGTATGAGAAAATTGTCTCGTTCTACCAATCTAAAGTTTTTCGTACCAAAAAGATTCTATTTTTTGAGCCATTGCTAATAATTGCGGGTTTAGTGATTGAGACGAGCGCGTTTCTTCTTCCCACAAAACTGTAACGTGTCCTAGTTTGCGTCCGGGACGAGATTCGGTTTTTCCATACCAATGAAGATAAGCGCCAGGAATGGTAGCGATGCGATCGCGTTTTCTTGATAATCGCTTTGAGAATGTTCGTAGCCTAGTAAGTTAACCATAACTGCTCCAGAACATTT